>DASUEL010000625.1:0-8574 GCA_036275095.1 Bdellovibrionales bacterium | reverse complement strand
AAGCCGGTCACGGCTTCGGAGAAGGTGATGGTGACCGGAATCGGCGACACGTTGGTCGGCTCGCCCGCAGCCGAGCTCAGCGTGACCGTCGGCGAGACGTTATCGTAGGTGCGGGTGAACTGCGCGGCCACCGTATTCGGGTTCGAAGCCGCGTCGACGGCGACACCGGCCGCGACATCAACCGTGACGGACGGAGCGGTCGGCGTGACATCCACCGTGTAGGTGGTGCCCGAGCCCGCGAAATTCGAAAGCGTGCCGTTGCCGGCGACGATGTCCGTAATCGCGAAGCCCGTCACGGGCTCGCTGAACGTGAAGGTAACCGGAATCGGTGACGTGTTGGTCGGATCCGGCGCGGTCGACGTGATCACAAGTCCCGGCGACGAGTTGTCGAACGTTCGGGTGAATTGGGTCGCGGCGGTGTTGAGGTTACCGGCCGCGTCTGTCGCGACGCCGGCTCCGACGTTCAAGGTCACGTTGGCGCCCGTGGGCGTGATGTCGACGGTGTAGCTCGCGCCGCTGCCGGAAAAGTTCGAAAGCGTTCCGTTGCCGACCGATAAATCGCCCAGCGCGAAACCGCTGACGGCCTCGGAGAACGTGATGCTCACAGAAATCGGTGAAACGCTGGTCGGATCCGGCGCAAGCGAGAAGAGAGTCACGGTGGGCTGCACGGTATCGTACATGCGTACGAGCTGCGTCGCGGCTGAGTTGCCGTTGCTACCGGCGTCTTGCGCGACGTTGGCGCCGACATCGACGGTGACGTTGCCTTGGCCCGCCGGAATCACATCGATAGTGTAAGAGGCGCCGGTCCCGTTGAAATTCGAGACGGTTCCGTTGCCGACCGTGATGTCGGCCGCGGTGAAGCCCGTGACCGATTCACTGAACGTGATGGTAACCGGAATCGGCGACGTGTTCGTCGGGTTTGGCGCGGCCGACGTGAGCGCCACGGTTGGAGCCGACGTGTCGACCGTCCACGCGTGATTGTAGCTGAGCGAAAGGTTGCCGGCATTGTCGCGGGCGCGCGCCTCGAAGGTGTATGGGCCGGCCGCAAGCCCCGGGTACGTCGCGGGGCTCGTGCACGCGGCCCAGGCCGCGCCGTTGAAGCGGCAATCGTAGCCGGCGAGACTGCTTCCGCCGAGATCGGCCCCGTTCAGCGTGAATGTCGCCGTCGTGGCGTTGGTGGTCGCCGAAGGCGCTCCGGTGACCGACAGAGTCGGAATCGTCGTATCGACGACGTAGTCGCGGGCGGGGCGGCCGACGATGGTCGGAGCGTTGCCGGCATTGTCGAGCGCCGCGATCTTGACGTCATACAGGCCTTCGGTCATTCCGGCGTTGTATGAATAGCCGCCGAGCGTGCAATTCAAGCTGATCGTGTAGTCTCCCGGGTAGGAGCAGGCGTCGGTGGCGTCGATGCAAATCTTGATGCCATTCACCGGAATGCCCGTGCCCGAATCCGAGCACGTGCCGCTGATCACCTGGCTCGTGGCGTTCGTCGGCGAGTTGGGATTGATCGCGTAGGTGAGGCTCGGCGCCAGGCTGTCGACCAGCCACGTATAGCTGGCCACGGCCGATTCGAGCCCGACATTGTCGATCGCTTTGACTTCGAACGTGTGGGAGCCTTCCGCGAGGCCCGTGAGATTGTGGGGCGAGTTGCAAGGAGCAAACGGGGCCGCGCCGAGCCGGCATTCGATGCGGTTGATGCCGCTGCCGGTGCCGTCGTTTCCGGTAAACGTGAACGTGGCTGTGGCCGACGTCGAGGGATTGTTCGGTTGCGTGTTGATCGTGACGGTCGGAATCGTGGTGTCGACCACCCACGTCCAGCTCTCCGCGGCCGAAGTGTTGTTGACCGCGTCTTTCGCGCGTACTGAGAAAGTGTGGCTTCCGTCGGCAAGAGCGGGGTACGCCTTCGGCGACGTGCAGGCGAGGTAGGGCCCGCCGTCGATCGCGCACTCAAAGACGCTGATGCCGGTGCCGGTGCCGTCGCTACCGGTGAACGTGAAGTTGCCGACGTTGGTGCTCGTCGGGTTCGGCGGCTTCGCGGTGATCGTGACCGTCGGTGAGGCGGTATCGATCACGAAATTGTACGTCGCGGCGGCCGACAGATTGGAAGCCTGGTCGACGGCTTGAACGTAAAACACGTGCGCGCCGTCGGCGACGCCGGTATACGATTTCGGCGACGTGCACGGCTCGTAGGAGGCCGAGTCGAGCTTGCACTGGTACGACTTGATGCCGCTCGATCCGGTATCGTCGCCCGAAAAACCGAAGGTCGGCGCGTTCGCGTTGTTCGGAGAGGCCGGGGCGCTGCCGATCGTGACCGTGGGAGTGGTTCGGTCGAGATAGATCGTGGCGCTGTGGCCCTTCGTGTGCGTGATTCGGGACGCGGGAGCGGCCCAGAGATAAATCGTTTTCTGCCCGTCGGCGGCCGAAAGCGTGATGCCCGTCGGGCGCGTGTTCGTCCAGCCGTTGAGCGAACCGGTGCCGCCGGCGCAAGCATCGTCGACGGTGTTGGGAATCGTGGATTGCGTTTCGCTCAGGCACCAGTACTCGGCAAAAGAGTCCTTCGTGATTTCGGTGGTGACGGTGACGTCGTTGGTGTACTGCTCGTTGCCTGAGTCGTTGTCTTTGATCACGAGGCCGAGCGTGCCGAAGTCGGGAATCACGTTGGCGAGATCGGTGACGTTTTCGACGATGAAGCCGCACGACGTAGTCGTGAGTACGAGCGCGAGGCTCGCCACGAGTTTGCGGGCAGCTTTACTTGCCGAATTCACGTTCAAACGCACCGGTTATGACTCCCGTAATACTCTTCGGCCGAATCACCCGGGTCTGGAGCCCCAATTCGAGAAAATTAATGAAATGCGCGATGTTACATGACTCGACTTTGGATTTTGTAAGACTCGGACTATGGCACTGCCATTCCTCCAGCTGACGCGCCAGACCGGATTGTCTTGAGTCGGGACAACAGCCGAATGAGCTTGCATTCGGGACGTCGAATTTCGGCCTGTCGATTCGCCTGATGTTTCGACAGCCCTGTACAGCGAAAAGTCACTCGAGGATCTGGGCTTGATTCCGCGCGTGTGTTGCGAAATCCTAAGTGCACATCATCTGGAGACAATCATGCGCGCGCGTACCACGTACCTGCTTCTCGCCACTCTGATCTTCGCTGGCTGCACCAAAGGCTGCCAAAAAGACCAAACGCCGTCGCAGCCCGAGGCGGCGGCCCCGGTGCTAGGCCAGCTGCAGACCAAAGACGTGCTGGTCGGCACGGGAGCAACCGCCGAGCCCGGCAAGAAAGCCTCGGTTCATTACATCGGGACTTTGGTCGACGGAACGAAGTTCGACAGCTCGCGCGATCGTAACCGCCCGTTCGAGTTCGTGCTCGGCAAAGGGCAGGTGATCAAAGGCTGGGATGAAGGTCTCATCGGAATGAAGGTCGGCGGAAAACGTGAGCTCATCATCCCGCCGCAGCTTGGTTACGGCGAAAAAGGATCGGGTCCGATCCCCCCGAATGCGACGCTGAAATTCGAAGTGGAGCTTCTGGGCCTCGACGAGCCGTCCAAGGCTCCGGCCAGCACGAAATCCGGAAAAAAGAAAAAGTAAGATCCGACAGGCGTCTTTGACAGGCGGGCGCCGTCTGTCACGGGCGGGATGCGGACAGAACGAATTCCGTTCCCCCGGATCCGCTATTAACGTCTATGTTCCAGCCGTGCGCTTTAAGGATCGCGTACGACAGGCTCAAGCCGAAACCGAATCCGCCGTTCGCCCGTGAGCCCGTCCGGGACGGATCCGCCTTGAGAAACGGTTCGCCCAATCGCAACAACAAGTCTTGAGGAATGCCGGGGCCGTGATCGCGGACGCGAATCAACAAAGGCCCACCGGCCGATTCGAGCACGAGCTCAACGGGGGCATTCGCTTCGGCCGAAAATTTGGCGGCGTTTTCGAGCAGATTCCGGATGGCCAGGCTGAAGCGCGAGCGATCGATCCTCGCCATGACCGGCGTCGCCGGAACCTTCACCGTGAGACCCGGGCCCCGCGAAACATAAGGTTTCGCGACTTCTCGTAATAGCTCGCCGAGATTCTCATCGCGCAGCTCGAGTGCATCGGGCCGGCGCTCGAGACGCTCCTTTTCGAGCAGGCTCTCGGTCATCCGGTCGAGCAGCAGAATGTCGTCTTTGAGCGACTGGCGGATCTTCTGGTCGCTGACGAATTCGAGCGCGACCTGCATGCGAGTGAGTGGCGAGCGCAGCTCGTGGCTGATCGCGATCAGCAGCTCCCGCATTGCTTTGAATTGTCCGCCGATTCGCTCGGCCATGCTGTTCATCGTGCGTGCGAGCTCGCCTAAGTCGTCGTCGCGGCAGACGGGAATTCGCCGGTCCCACTGGCCGTCGCCGAACGCGAGCGCGCCTTCTTTCATCCACTGGATCGGACGGAACACGCGGCGAATGGCCACGTAGCTCAAGAACAAAATCAGCCCGGCCAGAACGATCGTCAGAATGAAATTATAATCGTTGCTCCAATGCTCCCGCATCGGAGGCGCGACGAAGTAGAGCTCGAACTCGCCGCGCGCCACGCGAAGCGCGACAGGCTTTTTGAACCAGCCGCGCGGCCGCTGCCCCGGCGCCACCACATGCACGCGGCCGCTTTGAAGGTCGCCGAGGAGCTCGGGGCGCGTGGCCCACTCGACGCCGGGCCCGCGTACGACGATCTCGATTTGCGTGCGTTCGCGAAGCGCCGCCGCGCGCTCCAGGCTCGGCGGAGTGCCGATATCGGCGGCAAGGTACTCCGAATAGGCGATCAGATTGGTCAAGACGCGATCGTGAAGACCCTCGGCCCACTGGCTGCGAAAGCCGAAGCCCACCGCCGCCGCTACGGCCAGGAACGTGAGCCCGTAAATCAAGAACAGCTTGAAATAGAGAGAATGACGGCGCGGCTTTCTCATGTCGGTGCCGCCACGAAAACGTATCCGGTGCCCCAGGCCGTCTTGATGAATTTCGGGGTTTTCGAATTGTCACCGAGTTTGGCGCGCAGCCGGCTCACGAGAATGTCGACCGAACGGCTGAAGACGTCGGCGTCGAAGCCCTTCAGATGATTCATGATCTCGTCCCGGTCGAACTTTTTACCGGGATGGGAAGCCAAAAGCGCGAGAAGCTCGTATTCGCCCGTGCTCAAGTCGAGAAGCGCGCCGTTCAAATAGGCGTTACGTTCCGAGGGCCTGATCTCGAGCGCACCAAATCGCAGTGAGGCGCCGGCGCCACGGGTTTGTGAAGACCGTCTCAAAATGGAATTCATGCGCGCGACCAGCTCGCGGGGCTCGAACGGCTTTCCCAGATAATCGTCGGCGCCGAGCTCGAGGCCGACGATGCGATCGGTGGTTTCACCGCGCGCGGTGAGCATCAGGATCGGAATCTGGCTCGTGCGCCTGATCTCCCGGCAGACATCGAAGCCGTCCCGCCCCGGCAGCATGACATCCAGAATGACAACCGCGGGCTGGCGCGTGGCGAGGAGTTTCAGACCGTCGTCCGGCGTGTGCGCGGCGATCAGTTCGATCCCGTGCTGAAGGAGATAGTCCTTCAGAAGCGACGCAAGCTTCACGTCGTCATCGATCAACAATGCCGTGGCGGCCGTTCCCATAGTCTTACTCTAACATGAGATAGGCCTTTTAAAACCGGCGGTTACAATTTGTTACGATCTCTTACCGCCGTGAAAGGATCGCGAAACCGCTCGCGGTTAGGATGAAACCAGATGAAGGAGGTACCAAATGAAACGGTACGGATCACGCAGGTTCAAATTCTTGTCAGGACTCTTCGCGGTCGTGGCTGCGATCGGACTTTTGGGCGGCTGCAAACGCGGTTGCGATGCCGAAGGGCGCGCCGATAAAGTCGTGGGCAAGCTTTCGCGGAAACTCGACCTCACTGAAGCCCAGCGCGCAAAACTTGAAGACGTGAAACGCGCGTTCTTGAGTGCCCGTTCGAAAGCTCGCGCCGGGCGGCAGCAGGACCTGGACACGGTCAAGGGGCTGATTCTTTCTGAGAAGATCGAAGCGGCGCCGGTCCGCGCGCTGGTCGATAAGCATAAGCAAGTCTTCGACGAGAATTTCAACGATGTGTTTGCGAAAGCCGCCGACTTTCACGCGTCACTGACGCCCGAGCAAAAGAAAGAGGCCGTCGCGCTCATCGAAAAATTCAGCTCTCACTGGAAGCAGTAATCATCCCGCGCGCGGCTCGCCGGGCCCCCATTCCGATCGGGCCGCGCGTTTTTTCTCCGCTTACGGCCCCGGCGCCGTAGAAAACAGAAACATATTGTTGGCTGCGGAGCTGACGTTTCCTGCCGCGTCGAATGCGAGCATCCGAATGTAATACTGAGAGCCAGCCGTCAGCATGCAGCCGAAAAACTGATGAGAGCCGCCGAATGCCGGTGTTTGCTGAGGCGTGCACACGGGCATGTAGGTCACGTCCAGAATTTCGATCATGTAGTACATGACGTCAGGGTCGCTGGAGAAATGAATCGTCGGCGCATACAAGCCCGGGTCCGTATACTGATTATCGATAATCGGGTCGCTGAAGCCGTTCACGCCAAAGATCATGGGCATGACGGGCGCCGTCGTATCGTAAGTTCCTGAAAACTGCGTGGCGGCGGTGTTGGTATTTCCTGCCGCGTCGGCGGCGACTCCCGCCGCGATATCAACGGTAAACGTGCCGTCGGCGGTGGGCACGAGATCGAACGTGTAATTCGCCCCCGCGCCGGCGAAATTCATTGCGACTCCATTCGTGATGCTGAGGTCACCCAAAGTGAATCCGATGACGGCTTCACTAAACGTCACATTGATCGGAATAGGACTCAAGTTCGTCACATACGCTGAAGGGCTCCAAATTGTAACTGCCGGCGCAACCGTATCAGGAGTCGGAGTCGGAGTCGGCGTCGGAGTCGGAGTCGGAGTCGGAGTCGGCGTCGGAGTCGGCGTCGGTGTCGGGGTCGGCGTCGGAGTCGGGGTCGGAGTCGGTGTAGGTGTAGGTGTAGGTGTAGGTGTTGGCGTCGGAGTCGGCGTCGGTGAGGCAGTGGGTGCAGGCGCAGGCGTCGGCGATGCGGTCGGTGCGGGTGTTGGGGCTGGCGTGGGCACGACGACATCGGGGTCCGCGATCGGATCCGTGGTGTGTCCCGGCGTGAAGCCGATTCTGTTTTCAGGGCTTGCGATGAAGTCGTCCATCGCATCGTCGAGGTCATTCGTCCAAGAATTCGAGTTCAGCTGGGCGGAAGTGTTTGGGATGCCAACGGCCGCGCCATTTTCGGTACCATCGAAGATGCCGTCTTTGAAGTCCCGCAAAAACGCGTTCGTAATCGAGAGACTGTTGGTGCCGCTGTTCTCCGCAAGCTGCGAGAGACCCGCGAGAAACGCGGCATACGCGGCCGCGTCGCTGCCGGCGCCTTCGAGCGATCCTTCGGGGTTCGCGGGAGTCGAGAAGATGTCAGTCAAGCCGGCTGCTGCCGCGATTTCGGCCGCTGCCACTGACGCCGCGGCTTCGGGCGTAATTCCAGTGCCGAGCAGCTCGAGCGCCCGGCCCGCCGCGATCTCCGTCACCGGCGTAATGCTGGCTTCTCTCCGTGAAGAGAGGTCGGGCACGAAAACGCGCAGCTCAGCTCCGTTTCCCAAGGTGATCGTCGAGCCGCTCGACTCTTCAATGTAGCTTCCGCCCGTCACGACGAGCTCGACCGCTCCGTCGGCGCCTTTGACTTCCAATGTATAGAGGCCGGCCGAATCCGTCAGCGCGGAGCCGAGGCTTTTGCCCCTCGTGCCGTCATCTTCGATGTCGTAAGCCGTGACTGTGGCATTCTTGATCGGGCCGGCGCTGGCACGGCCGGTGAGTGTGGAGGAACTGCTTTGCTCGATGGGTTTGAGTGTGAGGCCGCACGCGACCGTGAGAAGCGATAGCAGAATCAATAAAATGCGCAGTGCCTTGCCCATGAGTCTCTCCATACGTTCAAGTCATGACTCGGACCTATGGTTACATCATAAGCGATGGCGTGTTGACGGACTGAGCATTCTCTTTCGAAATCTCAAAACAGTAGGCCCAATTTGGGAATCGCTAGGAAAAATCCGACAGGCCCTTAACTCCGGTTGAGGTGATGTTTCAACCCGAAACGATCTGTGCTAGAACCCCGGAAATCGGAGGTTCAAATGTTCAAAGAGTTCACTGCATTTTTGAAAACGTACGGAATCATCGGACTGGCCATCGCCGTCATCATCGGGGGCAAACTCAACGAGCTCGTGTCGAGTGTCGTGAACGACGTTCTGATGCCGATCGTGTTTCAGCCGGCGCTGAGAGCCGCGGGGGTCGATGACATTCGCGCGCTCAGCTACAACGGAATATTGTATGGCAAAGCGGCCGGCGCGCTCGTCGATTTTTTGATCGTTGCCTTCTTGGTCTTCCTGTTCGCGAAGTACGCGTTGCGCGAAGAGACGGTCGCGAAAAAGTAATTGCCGGGCGCCGTTCGTGGGTCAATCAGCGGGGCGCGGGTGTTTGCAGCACGCGATGACGAACGATGGTCGTCGTACCATTGCGCCACCAAAGGCTGCCGCCACTC
>DASUEL010000624.1:0-6095 GCA_036275095.1 Bdellovibrionales bacterium | reverse complement strand
GATCGCCTGCCCCTGGGGCGGCCCGGCCGAGACCGTGCGCCACGGGGAGACCGGCTTGCACGTGAACCCGCTCGATTCCGGAGCGCTGGCGGCGTCGATCTTGAGGCTCGCGGGCGATCCGGGCTTACGCGCCAAACTTGCGGCGGCCGGAGCCACGGCGGCGGGCGCGTATTTGGCTCCGCGATTCGTCGAGCGTGTCGAGCGCGTCTACGACAAGATTTTCGAGCGCGTTTGAAGCCCGGCGCTTGAAACAGCGAACCGCGCTCTGAGCTTCTCGCGCGCCGGGCGCTCGAACCAGAAATAGGCCGCGACCGACGAGAGCACGAGAAACGACACGAGGTAAAGCTGAAACCAGCCGCTCCCGGTATCCGAAACTCCGAGCACTTTCGTGTAGATTTGTTGCGCGATCACCTTCAAAGGCATTTGTAGAATATAAAGTGAATAGCTCGCCTCTCCCAAAATTTGCGCCGCCCGTGACTCGAGCAAGCGGGCCAACGATCCCCGTGAGAACGCGAAGGCCCAGATGAGGGCCGAAAACAAAACGGCCGCGATCATCGGGTCCCAAACGCCCGCGGCCGCGGGCCCGCGCAGGCCGAAGTACGCGATCGACGCCGCCGAGAACACCCAGGTCAGCGGCCCGGCGGCACGGCTCCAAAAACCCGGGGCTCGCGAGCCGCCCGTCTGGCGGAGAAACGCCACGCCTAAAGCCACGCCGGCGAAAAAGTGCGGAAGCTGATAGAACGGGTGCGCCCGCCAGGCCCAGTTCGCGGAAAACATCAAAAGCTCGCCCGAGCGAGGCAAGACGTTCACGACGGCATACTCGAGCACCGGCAACATGGCGACACCGCCGAAACCGAGCGCCCAAAGTACGGCGAGCGGCGCTCTCTTTACCCGAACGGCGAAGAACGGAAAAACGAGATAAAAAACCGCTTCGATCGAGAGCGTCCAAGCCGTGCTGTTCAGCGCGTGCGCGACCGGCACGAGCGGCACGAGCGTCTGCACCATCAGCGCGGTCGCCGCGCCGACGATCGCGATGGCCGCTACGAGCGTTTCGCCCGCGAGGCCGTAAACGACGACGAGCTCACGAACGAATAGCGGAATCGCCAGAATCAACGCCAAATAATACGTCGGCGCGACCCGCGCCACGCGCGCGGCCCAAAATTCGCGGCGAAACCCGGCTCCCGGCCGCGCGCTCTCCCAATAGCGGTAGGTCAAGATGAAGCCCGAGAGAACGAAAAAAAACGCGACGCCGCGGTTTCCGTACTCGATGAGCGCAGCCACGAAATCGGGCGCCGCCCGAGAGTGCACGAAATGAAAACAGACGACAAAGAACGCGGCGGCAAACCGTAGCCCGGTCAAAGCGCCCAGCTGCCGGTTCATCGCGCGACTCCGTCTATGAGATCGAGAAGCCGCATGCGCCGCCCCACTTCAATCGAGCCGTCGATCGAAAAGTGTCCCGCATCGCGGTAGATGAAGGTGCCGTCGATCTCGGTGCGGCACCAGCGGCGATCACAGAGGGCGCTGTCAAAATCGGCGACGGGACCTATCGCCTTAGGCAGTGTTTCGAAAAACTCGTGAGTAAAGCCCGCTTCTGAGCCGAGCAGGAGCCGGTCAATCGCGCAATCGCTTCGCACACCCCAAGTCGGCTTCGCCTGTGCCCGGCGCTCGAGACAAAGGCCCGCATCGAAGCGCCCGCGCGGAGGAGGCTTGATGATGACGACACGCTTACCGAGCTTACGAATCGCGGCGACCGTAGCGGCAAGGCTTTCGTGGGCGGCGGACAGCGAGGCAGTCTGCTCGACACCGGCGCGCGAGACCCGGCGCTCGGGGCTCACGACATGCTTGCCGAATTTCCCCGATAGGATCACGACCTCCACCGACGGAGTTGCCGCGAGATACTCCAATACCGATTGATTGAACGCGAGACACTCCGACGGCCACTCCCGGCCGTAGCCGATTTCGGTCATGACGGGAGCAAGCTCCAAGTGCGGGCCGCACACGCTTCGAGTCGCTTGCGCGAGCCCCACCCCCGGCCGCGATGCCAACAAGCCCGGTACCAGCGCCATCGCCGTCGAGTCGCCCCACACGAGATATTTCGGCTTGCTCGAAGTGACGCAGGCGCTGACCGGCTCGAAACGCGAGCGGAACTCGCAAAGCTCGTTCAGCCCGTGATTCACGCGCCGCCAGTCCGTGAGCGATTCATCCTTCAAACCGAAATGCCCCGCGAGGCCCAAGCCTCCTACCACTGTCACGGCCCCCGCGGAAACCGCAAGAACCGCCTTCGCGCTCACCGCCTCGGGCCTGCGAAACGGCGACTCGATGAAACGCCAGCTCAGATACGCGAGCGGCAATGACAGCAAGAGCGCGAAGGCCGTGAGCGGAAGTCCCACGTCGCCCGCGGTCACCACGCGCGCGAAGGCCAGGAGCGGCTGATGCCAGAGATAGAGGCTGTAAGAGAGTAGGCCCAAGCCGACGAGCGGCCGTGTCGAAAGCACGCGCCCGGTGAGCGTGCCCGGCCGCGCGTTCCAAATGATCAGCACCGCGCCGAAGACGGGTGCGAGCGCGTTCGCGCCCGGAAACCTCGTCGCACCGTCGTACAGGAATACAGGCGCCAATATCAGCGCTAAGCCCGTCGCGGCGAGCGCGTCGTTTCCGAACCGGGCGTTTCGAGGCTCTTGCCGCGCGCGCAGGCTCGCGGTGATTGCGCCCAAAAGAAATTCCCAGGCGCGGGCCGGAGCCAAGAAAAACGCCGCGCCCGAATCAATGCGCATCAGTCCTTCCGCCAAAACGATCGAAGCAGCTGCGAACACGGCGAGCGGCAGCCACACGGTCCGCTTGGACAACCGCCAGACGGCGAGCAGTAAGACAGGATAGAAAATGTAGTATTGTTCCTCGACCGCGAGACTCCACGTATGAAGAAGCGGCATGGCCTCCGCCGCGTCCTCGAAATATCCGGTCTCACGCCTGAAATAAAAATTTGAAGCGAATGCGATCGTCGCGATCAGGCTCTGGGAAAACTCGCGCAACTGCCCCGGCAGCAGAAGGAGCCAGGCCGCAGGTATGCACACGAGCAGCACGAGAAAAAGCGCCGGAAGTATTCGCCGAGCGCGGCGTTCGAGAAAACCGAGATAAGTGAACCGGCCGGCCTCCAAGTCCTCAAGAAGCAAAGAGGTAATGAGATACCCGCTGACGACGAAAAAAACGTCGACTCCGACGTACCCTCCTGAAAAAGCCGGCACGGCCGCGTGAAAGAGCATCACCGGCAGTACCGCGAGGGCCCGAAGTCCGTCGATCTCTGGTCGATACCGCAAATAGGTTCCTAAGGTTTGACCTGGCAGCCGATTCCCGAAATCTTTTGCATGGCCAAGTGGCCGAACGAAAGATGCAGGTCTTCAGTCACTTGCATGTCGTTGATCGGAATCCAGATCGAGTGCCGCGCGAGTTTTTTGAGCTTGCCGCCGTCATAGCCGGTCAGACCGAGCGTAATGGCGCCGTTTTGATTCGCGAACTCGACCGCCTGTAGCACGTTTTTCGAGTTGCCGCTCCCAGAGAGCGCGATTACGAGACAGCCGGGCTCGATGAAGTTTTTGAGCTGTTCGACGAAGACGCTCTCATAGGAGACGTCATTCGCATAAGCGAGCATCGTCGCGACGTTGTCGTTCAGGCAAATCGCCTTGACGCGCTCTTTTTGACCGTAGGAGATGCCTTTGTTCCAATCGCAGACGTAATGCGAGGCCGTCGAGCCGCTGCCGCCGTTTCCGAAGGTGATGACGGGTCTCTTGTTCTTGAGGGCGTCCTGCAGAAGAGCGACGCCGTTATCGAACTCGCCGTAGTCGAGCCGTTTGGCGGTTTCTGTCAACTTTTCGAAATACTCTTTCGCGAAACTCATAGTCCCCACTTATGAATGAAAATGATTTTGCTGCCCTCTGGCTCGAACCCGAACTTCACCGGCCGCAGCGCCGACAGGGCCGCGGTGATCGCGGCATGTTTTTCGGCCGGCGCATAGAACATCAAGAAACCGCCCGATCCCGCGCCCAATAGCTTGCCGCCCACCGCCCCGGCTTTGCGGGCGCGGTCGTACCAGCCTTCGATGTGGTCGGAGCTCACGTTGTCGGCCATCGATTTTTTGAGCTCCCAGTTTTCGTGGAGTGCCTCGCCGAACCCGTCGAGGTTGTTGCGCTGAAGCGAGTCGCGCATTTCAAATGCGAGCTTCACCATGCGCTTCATCGCTTCGGCTTTTTTGGGATCGCTTTTGATGTTGTCGCCTTGGGTTTTCAAGAGGCCCGAGGCGCTGCGGGTGATGCCGGTGTAAAACGTCAGGATGTTCGACTGCATCCGCTCGATCGTCTCGCGCTGGCAGATGATCGGGTTCGTGAAGACAGTGCCGTCTTCGTTGAACTGGATGAAATTCAGGCCGCCGAAAGCCGCGGCATACTGATCTTGTTTGCCGATGGGCTCGCCGCACACTTCGATTTCGATGTGGCAGGCCTGCTCGGCCAGCGTCGCGGCCGCGGCGAAATGACGTTTGTACGCGTGAAGCGCGTTCAAAAGCCCGACTGTGAACGAGCTCGACGAGCCCAGGCCCGTGCCCCGCGACGGAATGTCGGCGACCGACGTGATCTCGACCCCGCCCTTGATACCGAGGTAAAACAGAGTCTCGCGCACGATCTTGTGCTGGATCTCGGCGACACTCGAAACCTCTTCGGTTTTCGAATAACTCACGCGAATCGCGTCGTCGAACTTTTCGTTCACGGTGACGTAGACGTACTTATTGACCGCGGTCGACACGACGGCGCCGCCGCCGTGATGGCGGTAGTACGCCGGGAGATCGCTCCCGCCGCCGACGAAACTCATTCTCATGGGCGTGCGGCTGATAATCATTTCGCCTCATCCAAAGCCAGGGCGACGTCGGCCGCGGCTTTCGTTTTCATGATAAACGGAATCTCTTCGGATTCCCGAGCCTTGAAGGTTTGCTCGATCTGCCCCTCGCTCCAGCCCCGCAGGCGGTACTCTTTTTGAAAGCGCGCCCACCGGGTTTCACGCGAGGCCTCGACGAAGACCTTCACTGAGTTCAATTTCACCAGATCCGGTACGGCCAAGGCAATCGTTCCTTCGAAGACCAGGCTCTCTTTGGGATCGAAGGGCTCGCGAAAACCCTCGGCGTCGAGGGTTCGGGTGTGGCGATCGTAATACGGCAAAACCAGGTCGCGGGCGGAGCTCAAACCGCTCAAAAAGCGGGAGAAGGCCGCCAAATCGTAGCGGGAATCGACTGTCGGTCCTCTCTGAGCCTCGGGTTTGAGCCATCCGTCGAGCGAAATCACCGTCGCTTTCGTGTGGAGCATTCGACGCAGCGTGGAGGCGACCAGGGACTTTCCGGAGCGGGCCGGCCCCCCGACAATCACGTGCTGCCCCGGTTTCAACCGGTCGACGATAGGCTTCATGATTCGTTGGAGACGTTCGAAATCCTCGAGGATGAATGTAACGGCCTCTTCGAAATCGGCGACTTCGAAGTCGGGCCGTAACTTGTGCTTACGGTCGCGCCCGCCGTAGCCCGTGCGAACGAGAATCGAGCGAAGGCCCGCGTTCTTGGCGGTCGCGACGTCCGTCGTCGTGTCGCCGATCAGCCACGAGCCCTTCAGGTCGACGTTCAGCTCGCGCGCGGCCTGGTCGATCATGCCGGTCTTCGGCTTGCGGCACGCGCAGTCGGTTTTCAGCTCCGGGACTTCGCCCGCGAACCCTTTGTCTGGATGATGCGGGCAATAATAAAGCGCGTCCAGATAGGCCCGGCCCTGCCCGAGCTCGGTCTCGAGCTTGTTGTGAATCTCGCGCAAGCCCCGCTCGTCGAGCTCGCCGCGCGCGAGAACGGGCTGGTTGGTTACCAGTATCGACAGATATTCCGAACGGTTGAGCCTCGAAAGCGCGCGCCCCGCGAATTCGAAAACCTCGAGCGCCTCGGGCGATCGAACGTAATCGTTCGACTTCGTGAGCGTCCCGTCGCGATCGATGAAGACAGCGGGCTTCGAGTTCGTGAGACGTGCCCGTTTTACTTTGCCCGATTGCAGGTCTTTCTCGACTTTTTCGCGGCGCTCGGGCGT
>DASUEL010000623.1:0-5717 GCA_036275095.1 Bdellovibrionales bacterium | reverse complement strand
CTCGAAGCCGGCTACTCGAACGACAGCCTGGGTTTCGCGGCCGGCACATTCGATCGCGGCTGCGACAACTGCGAGGCCGAGAACGCGGTCGTCATCGGTGGCGCTCCAAGTAAAGCGCTCGCGCTCGGCGCGCGCTACTCCCAGTACCAAACGACCAAGTGGTACGGAGCGGGATTGATCATCGGAGCCGACGGCGAGCATCGTCTGGGCTTGAATGCCGACATGGAAGACCCCGAGGGCGCCAACAACAACACCAACAACCACGGCGCGGGCTACGCCTACGTTCAGAAAGAGCACACGATCGCGATCGAGCTTTCGCAACAGGCGTATGAGAACACCGCCACGCCCCCGAACAACATCAAGATACTTTCGGTTTCGTATCAAAGACGCGCTGGCCCTTTGGCCGCGAGCCTGAGCTACGAAAAACGCCTCGAGGACCCGGCCGAGAACAACGACGAGTTTTGGATGGGCGCGGGTTTCAACTCGACGAACTGGCATCTCGGCGTCTATGCGCAATACTACGACGAGATTTTCGCCGTGCTATCGGCTTATTTCTGAGCTCGCGCTACTGACCTAACCGTTTTTGCATGGCCCGGTGGGGAATCGTGACTTCGATGTACGCCTCACCGACGAGCTCGTAGCCGAGACCGAGGTAGAACGGAACGGCGGTTTCCCTTGCGCTGAGTTTCATCCACTCGAACCCATTTTGGGCGCCGAACTCTTCTGCCGCCGCAATCAGCAGCGTGCCGACTCCGCGCCCTTGTGCTTCGGGCGAAACAGCGACCTGCCGCATTTTCAGCTCTGACGGCGCGAGCGGAACCAGAATCAGGCAGCCCACCAGCCGGCCGGCCTCGAACGCGGCGAAGTGGCGGCTGCCGCCTTCTTTCGCGAGCTCGTCGGGCGAGAATGAAAGGCCCAAGGGCCTTCTCAGCACACGGTCGCGAAGCCGCACGGCCTCTTCGTAGTCGGCCGAGCCATATCCGATTTCACGGACTTTGATTGACGGAGCCATGGCGCGAACGTAGCACACGACACTCTCAGTTGCCAGACCGCGGGCGTGGGCGTACAAGAGTGAATGGCCGAAAATTCAAATTGCCCGAAGTGCAGCTCCGCAAATATCTATCAAGACGGAAACCTCTGGGTCTGTCCCGAGTGCTCGCACGAGTGGAGCGCGCTCGCACCACTGGGTGAAGCAAGCGCCCCCGCCGCCGCCGACAACGTGATCCGCGATGCAAACGGCAATATCTTGAATGACGGCGACTCCGTGATCGTAATCAAAGAGCTGAAGATCAAAGGCGCTTCATCCGTCGTAAAAGTCGGAACGAAAGTGAAAAACATCCGGCTATCCGACGCCGGAGACGGCCACGACATCGCCTGCAAAATCGATGGCATTGGCGCGATCAATTTGAAGTCGGAGTTCGTTCGAAAGGCCTGACGGCTCTCTCAGAGCAGATTCTTAAGCTGGTCGAACAAGATAAAAAGCCCCATCACGAGCACGAACCAACCGAACCCCTTTTTGAGGGCACGCTCCGAGACTTTGCTTGAAAGCGCTTTGCCGGCCAGTAGCCCCGCGATCGCGATCGCCGACAAGACCGCGAGCATACTCCATTCAATCGAGGCTTGATGCTGAACGTCGCCTATGAATCCGAGCAGCGACTTCGCGGCGATAATGAACAGCGACGTGCCGACGGCGACTTTCATGTGGAGCCCGACGAGCAAGACAAGCGCCGGAATGATCAAGAAGCCCCCTCCCGCCCCGACGAAGCCGGTGACTCCGCCCACGACGAGACCTTCGGCCGCGATGAGCGCGAAGCGAGACGCGGGCGAAAGCGCCGTCTTTTTCTTGGCGTTTGAAGGCGTTCGTATCATCGAGAACGAAGCCGCAACCATGAGAACCGCGAATACAAACATGATGAGAAGCGCTTTGGAAACCGCGAGCGAGCCCAGGCTGAAAACCGGGTCAGGCAGCGAGGGCACGACGAAGGCTCTGACCAGGTAAACCCCGATGAAACTCGGTATCGCGAATGTGACTCCCGTCTTCAGGTCGACGTCCCCGCTCTTCAAATACGTCACGCCGCCCGCAAGCGCTGTGAGCCCGACGATGAAAAGCGAGTACGCGGTCGCGAGAACGGGATCGACGCTGAATAGATAGACAAGAATCGGAACGGTCAGAATCGATCCGCCGCCGCCGATCATGCCGAGCGTGATACCCATCAAGAATGAAGCCGCGTATCCGAAGAGCTCCATAAAGCGCTCACCTTCTCATCTGCAAAAATTTATCGGCCTGCTTGAACAACATCATACCTACGAGCATGGCGGCAACGAAGATCGCGGGCTTGGCCGAAAAGCTCGCGAGCGACGTGACCGCCGGGCCCGGGCAGTAGCCCGCAAGCGCCCACCCCACTCCGAAAATGAAAGAGCCCAGAACCAGCGCCGGAGTTATTTCTTTTTTCGTCGGTACGTGCCACTGCGCCGAAAACAACGGCGATGTGCGCTTGCGGATCAACCGGTACGTGACAAAGTGAACGAGCACGCCGCCGGCCATGACGAACACAAGCGAAGGGTCCCAGCTTCCGAAGACATCGAGGAAGCCGACGACCTTCGCCGGCTGAGTCATGCCTGAAAGGCCCAAGCCGAGCGCGAAGATGAAGCCCACGGCGAATGAAGCCAAAGCGTTTTTCATGACAAAACCCCCATGAATTTAAACAGCGCGACCGAGAGCATTCCGGCGCCGATGAATATGACTGTCGCGACGATCGAGCGCGGAGACAGCCGGCTCATGCCGCAAACTCCGTGGCCGCTCGTGCAACCGCTTCCCATCACGGTGCCGAAACCCACGAGCAGGCCCGCGACCGCGACACTCGCGGCTGGCGAGTTCAGCGTGTTCGCGAATACTTCGGGCTTAAGCGCCTGGAGAACGAGGCCGCCGAGGACGAGACCGGCTGCGAACAAGGCCCGCCAGAGCGTGTCGCCCTTCGCGGGCGTGAGAACGCCGTTGATGATGCCGCTGATGCCCGTCACTCGTCCGTTCCAGTACAGCATCAGCGAGACCGATACTCCGATGAGGACGCCGCCCAACAGGGCGTTTATCCATTCTTGGTTCACTTGTCCCTCCTGACCGGAAAGCGGGATTCGTTCCACACGATCATTCCGCCTTCCATATTCTTGGTGTATTTGTAGCCGAGTTTCATGCTCTCAAGCGTCGCCGTGGCGGAACGGGCGCCGCTGCGGCAGACGAACACGATTTCTTGGGCCCGATCCCCCTTCGTCAGCAGATTCGTAAGCTCGGGTCCCAGTGTGGCCAGCTCGGCGCCCGGAATATGCCCCAGCTCGTTATTGAATTCTTCGCTCCGGCGCACATCGATCAGTCGCACTTCACCAAGGTGATCGTGCACGTTCCGCACTGAGACCGTAGGAACGCCGTTTACGAGCTCAGGCTCTGGCAGCTTGATGGACATATGTTGACCTCCAGTTTTTTTGAATACCTTCTCCATGCGATCGCAGTCTTTCAAGAACGCGACGTCTCTCAGGTGGCCATACCGGGACTTAAGCTCCTGGTGCAGCGGCGGCGGCGCGATGATGACGCCAAGTACGCCGCCGAGCCTCGGAATCAAATCCTCCAGCTCGCTCGCGCTGACTCTTCGCGCGCCCGGAATATGAAAGCGCTCGAACTCCTCGGGCGTGCGCAAATCGTAGATTTCGATCAGCTGCGCGTCGGTGAGCCATACGTTGTAAATCTGTTCGCACGTAAGCGTGTCTAAATGTAATGGCCTTTCCATAACGTGAATATCGCACGCGTGCGAGACGGCCCATGATGTGCTGGCACACAATCGGGAAAGAAATGTACTGGTTATTGGTCTTGCAGCGAAATGAGACCTTCACGATCTAAAATTTCGATCGCGCGGCCATCTTGGCGGATCAGGCCCATGTTTTCGAGCTCGGCCATGGTTTTAATGACCGTCGACACGGTGCTAGCGCAGAAGTTCGCGATTTCTTGCCGCGTCCACATATGCTCGGGATGCAGGTCTTTTAAATAGATCAAAGCTTGGGCTGTGCGCGCCAAAATCTGGTTTTCGAGAATCATAACGTGCTGCAACTCGCAGCGCTTCAGCTCCTGTGCCAAAGCGTGCACAATCTCACGATAAAGTTCGGGGTTTCGCTCTAAAACCTTCAGCACGACGGGCTTCGCGATCAAGCGCAAACGCGTGGGCTCGAGCGCGATGGTGCTTCCGTGAAATGTCTCGCCGCTGAAAAGCGCGCGGTGCCCGAAGAACTGGCCGCGCCTGAAGAAGCGCATCAAGTGCTCGTGGCCCGAGGCAGCACCAATGAGGGTGAGCCCGACCAGACCTTGCTCCACGAAGTAAAGACCTTGAGGAGCTTCACCGGCGCGATACACCGTTTCGCCCCGCTTCTTTTCGACGATTCGCGCCGCCGCATCGAACTCGTCGGCGACGTGTTTAGGCAGCTCTTTCCAAAGTGAATTAAAGCCCATAAAGCGAAATCATTCTGACACAGGAGCGCATTATGTTCCAGCACATCATTGCAGGACCACGATCCGGCTATTCTTGAATTACTGATAGGAAAGGATCCGCCATGAAACCAACAGTAAAGGCATTCTTCGACAAAGCAACGTGGACACTGACGTACGCGGTCTTCGATCCGGCGACCCGAGATGCCGTTGTCATCGATCCGGTCTGGGACTACGACCCGGCGGTCTCGAAGATGTCGACGGATTCCGTCGAGGCGGTTTTCGAATTCGTACGCGCCAACGAATTGAAGGTGCACTACATACTCGAAACGCACGCTCACGCCGATCACGTGACCGGCGCTCAGCCGCTGCGCGACCGCCTCCCCGGCGCGAAGGTCGCGGTCGGCGCCAACATCCGGGACGTGCAAGAGGTCTTCAAGAAAGTGTTCAATCTCGAGGGCGGTTTCGCGACCGACGGCAGCCAGTTCGACCGGCTACTTAGCGAAGGCGAGACCATCCGCGCGGGCTCCCTCGAAATCAAGACGCTCTTCACGCCCGGCCACACGCCGGCTTGCTCGAGCTATGTCATCGGGGACTCAGTTTTCACCGGCGATGCGCTGTTCATGCCGGACTACGGTACGGGCCGCTGCGACTTTCCCGCCGGGAGCGCGGACGCTCTTTACACATCGGTGCATGAAAAGCTCTACAAGCTCCCGGATGAAACCCGCGTTTTCGTCGGCCACGACTACCAGCCTGGCGGGCGCCCCGTCGCATTCGAGAGCACGATCGGCGAAGAGAAGCGAAAGAACATACAGCTCAGCGAAAAAACGACGCGACAGGAGTTCGTCAAGTTTCGTACCGAGCGCGATCGCACGCTCTCGGCGCCTCGCTTGCTGCTCCCAAGTGTGCAGGTCAACATCGATGCGGGCCGCTTACCGCGGCCCGAGAACAACGGGACCCGCTACTTAAAAATCCCGGTTCGCTGACGGGTTCAGACGCTTTCGACGAGCTCTTCGAGCTTGTCGAACGAGCCCGTCCAGCCCACGGTCATGCCCGGACGCTCCTTCAAGAACGCCGCCATCTCCGCGGCGGTCGCGGGCCCCTCCGCTTCCCACGTCACGGTGACGCGCGTCTGGTTCGGGCCCTCTTCGGTGAGCTGCACCGTGGTCTTCATCTTTTCCGGCCAGGTAGGCGCGCCCGGATGCCGCGACATGTTTCCTTTGTCGTCCGTGAACCATTGGGTGTAGAC
>DASUEL010000622.1:0-3261 GCA_036275095.1 Bdellovibrionales bacterium | reverse complement strand
AAATTCAAAGAGTTCTTCATGGCGATTCTCCTCGAGCTTCACGCGACCAAAGACGACATTCTTCAGAGTTACATCAACGAGATTTACATGGGCCAGAACGGCCCGTTTCAAGTGCGCGGTTTCGGTTCGGCCGCCGAGTACTATTTCGGAAAGCCGCTGAGCGAGCTGTCGCTTCCCGACTGCGCGCTGCTCGCCGCGATCGTCAATAGCCCCGGCTTGTTCAGCCCGTTTCGCGCACCGGAGCGCGCGCACCAGCGGCGAGACCTGGTGCTCACGCAGATGGAGAAGCAGGGGCTGATCTCGGCGGAGCAGGCCGATCAGGCCAAGAAAGCGCCGCTTCCGAAAGAAAGGCCCGGCATTCTTTCGGAGCCCGCGCCGTTCTTCGTCGACGCCGTTCAGAAGCAGCTCGACGCGCTCAAGATCGACCGCTCCCAGGGCCTCAAGATCTACACGACGCTCGATCTCGAGGCGCAAGAGGCGGCGCAAGACGCCGTCAAGCGAGGCCTCGAGCGCATCGAAAAAGACTTCAAACGCGTCGCCGAGCTGAAGGCCAAAGGGAAGGTCCTCGAAGGCGTTTTGATCTCGAGCGACCCCGAGACCGGCTACGTGCAGGCGGTCGTCGGCGGGCGCAGCTTCAAACAAAGCCAGTTCAATCGCGCGATTCAAAGTCATCGCCAAATCGGCTCGGTGATCAAGCCTTTCGTTTACCTCGCGGCGTTCGAAAGCCAAACCGAAGATGGCGAGCCCTACACACCGCTGACGCTCGTCAACGACGATCCGGTGAAAATCAAATACGAAAAACAGCAATGGACGCCGGCAAATTACGAGAAAAAATACTACGGGAACATCCCGCTCTTTTTCGCGCTGAAAAACTCGCTCAATGCAGCGACCGCGCGCGTGGCGCTCCAGGCCGGCCTCGAGCCGCTCGTCGAGCTCATTCAAGACTTGGGTGTCTCGTCGAACATGAAGGCGCTTCCCGCGCTCTCACTCGGCGCGTTCGAGCTCTACGCATGGGAAGTTTTGCAGAGCTACAGCACACTGGCACGCATGGGCGATCATACGCCGCTCACGTACGTGATTTCGGCTGAAGATCTCGACGGAAACGAGGTCTTCCGCCACAAAATTCGCGCCGAAAGCGTGGCCGACAAAGCCGATGTCGCCGTGCTCGTCGGCATGATGAAGCAGACCATCGAGACCGGCACGGGCCGCTCGATCCGCCAGTGGGGCTTCATGCATCCAGCCGCCGGAAAGACCGGCACGACGAGCGACAACAAAGACGCGTGGTTCGCCGGCTTCACGCCTTTGCACGTAGCCGTCGCTTGGGTCGGTTACGATGACAACTCGTCACACGGCTTGACCGGAGCATCGGGCGCCATTCCCATTTGGGTCGATTACATGATGACCTACGCCGCGCAGTTCCCGCCCGTCGATTTCGCATGGCCTGAGGATGTCGAGGTCCGCGAGATCGACGTCGCCACCCAGCAAGCGCTCGGTGTTCCAGAGGACCCGAAATTACCGCTTGCGCCAGTGCAGCTCGTCTTTAAGAAATCTCAATAGAGCCCTGATCTTCACCTCACGTTATTCAGCCAGAATGACCGTTTCGCGGGCTTTTGCGGCCACGATGGCAACGCTGCCGAAGAACTGGCCAAGCCTGTAACGGTTTCAAAGCGGCGCCGTGACCCGGCGGTGCCTTTTGGCATTATGGAGCGCTATGGCCCTTATGACGGTCGCTCAAATGCTTGTAAGGATTAGCTCATCTTGGCAGAGCATTTGCTTTGTTACTGTCAGATTGCTCATTGGTATCAAAAGGAACCTTTAATGACCTTGCGGCGCTACAAAGACATTCTTGCCCTTCGCGACGGCGACACGATTCTGGGTTTTCACGCCCGGAACCTCGAGCTCGCCACGCTCGATGAGGCGGCCTGGGACGCGCTGGCGGCGGGGTCCACTGGTCCCGCGCGCGAAGAGCTCGCCGGCTGGGAGCAGTACAACAATCCCGAGATCAAAAACGAGATCAACGGCTTTGGCGTGCGCTCGCTCGTCATCAACATCACGCAGTTCTGCAACCTGCGCTGCACGTACTGCGCGGCCGGAGGGGATGGAACCTACGGCTCGAATGACGGCGCCAAAGGCAAAGTCGATCTGACGGTGGCCCAAGCCCAGCTCAAAAAGTTCATCGGCGAAACTCCCGACGGCGATTCGTTCGCGGTGCAGTTTTTCGGCGGCGAGCCGCTCTTGCATCCCGAGGCCGTGCGCTCGCTCGCGAACTACGCCAAGCTTCTGACCGCGGGCCGCGACATCGATTTGAAATTTTCGATCACCACCAACGGCACGATGATCACGCCGGCGGTGGCGCAGCTTCTCGCCGATATGAACTGCAACATTACCCTGAGCCTCGACGGTCCGGCCGAGATCAACGATCGCGTGAGACCCTCTGCCGGCGGCAAGGGCTCAACTCAAAAAGTTCTCGAGGGCCTTCGCAACGCGCTCGAGGTTCGCCATCGTCTTTCGGGCATCGGCATCAACTGCGTGGTCGGCAGCCACAATCTCGATCTCGTCGCAGCGTACGAGTTTTTCAAGCCGTACGATTTCGACTTCATCAACTTCATCTACGCCGTCGGCTCGGCCGATCAGGAGCTTTCGCGCAAGTTCGTGGCGCAGATGGAAGACGTCATGAAGCGCGCGGATGCCCACGGCGGCGAGCGCGAGCTGCGCAAGTTCCCGACGGTCGATCGCGACTTCAACACGCTCGACCAGGGCGTGCGCACGGTCAACCATTGCGGCGCGGGCAAAAGCCTGATGTACACCGACACGAAGGGCGCGATGTACACCTGCAACTGGTTCATGGACGACAAGACCGAACAAGTCGGCCAGAACACCACGCTCTTTCCATCCAAGCTCGCCGACTATGAAGGCGATCTCGTCGACCGTCACGACTGCCACTCCTGCTGGGCGCGCTTTTTGTGCGGCGGCGGATGCATGTTCGTGAACAAAGTGAAAATGGGCGACAAGCACGTCTCCGACCCGCACTACTGCCTGCGGACGAGAAGCCTGGCGCTCACGATGCTCAAATATTACGCGAAGTACAGATACGCCGAAGCGGCCCCGGCCGAGTCGGCTTGATTTGAAATAGAAATTGAATTTGCGGTTCGCCGCGGATTCTTATTGAGGAGGAACCAGATGAAGCACATTAAGAAGATCCAGCCGAAGAAGCAAGCCACGGCTCAAACCCAAGGCTCGAAAGAACAGCCCACCAAGCTG
>DASUEL010000621.1:0-4861 GCA_036275095.1 Bdellovibrionales bacterium | reverse complement strand
AACGCCGCTCGTGACGTCCATCGCGAGATGGTAGCGCCCGCCGGGCACCTCCGAGAGCATGATGTCGGAGCGCTGGCTTCCTTCGCTCCAGTCGTAGCCCGACCAGTACTCGACGCCTTGCTCGAACGACATGCTCTCGCCGTTTCCGTCGTTGACCAGTTCGAGCTCGGCTTCGAGCCAATTGTTATTCACCGGTGAGCGCAGGTAGATCGCCACGTTGCTGCGGTTTTTGTTGAGATCGAAGGAGGGTGTCACGATCGTCTTGCCGTACTCATAGCTGCCGGTGGGGTAGGCCTGACGGTAAACGACTTCATTCGAGGCCGACAACAGATACACGAGCTGAATCGCGAAGAGCGCCGCGAACCCGACGAGCGCCATGTTGCGGACTGAGGCGTAGACCGGGCCCCAGTCCGAAGGCTGATTGGGCGCGATTCCCGTTTTTGACGGGAGCGGCGTCTCTAGCCCGAACGCCTTACGCAGCTCCTCGCCCTCGATGTAGGTGCCGAGCGACCAAATCTCTTCGAATTTATCCCACTCTTTCGAGAGGATCTCGGGCGGGTGAATGAAATCGATGACTCTCGTTTCGTCACCAGTCTTGACCCGCCAATAAAACTCGCCGAGGACGAACTGGACTTTCGCTGAGCCGTTCAAGAACTGCCGGTAGCTCCGGTTGAGATGCGTGGCCGAGTCATCGTACTCGCGGGCCTTGTTTTTGAGCGGAAGCACGTAATTCCAATGGCCGTACATTTGAGTGAGCCAGCGGAACCCTTTATACGGGTTGAAGAGCAAATACTCTTCCCACTCGTAGACGCCGGTGTGATCGCTGCGAACCATGTAGCCAATGACTTCATAAAGCTCGCCGTGAACTTTGCCGCGTTTTCCGATCGGAATCAGCGGCACGAACTTCGTGCGTTTCTGGGATTCTTGGAGAATCTTGAGCTCCGGCGTCGAGCAGTCGAGCACGGCGAAACAAGAGCGGCAGACGGCCGTCAGCGAGCGCCCTTGTGCCCGGATCTGAACGCCCGAGCCGCAGTTGGGGCAGTCGACGACCGCCACCGAAGAAGGTGGTGCGGGCGTTTCACCAGCCATCGATCTCCCTTAGGTTTTGAAACTGGAAATCCTCGAAGTCGCCGTACCGGCCCGTATAAAGTTTCACGCCTTCAGGGCCGTAATCGAGCGTTCCGAACAGGTCGTCATTCGCGCCTTCGAGGTCAGCCGTCGTGCTCTTGCGCCCGTGGGGCGCCTTGAATGGCAACTCGCCCTGTGAGCCGACGCAGGTCGCGTTCTTGATGTCTTTAACGGTGAGAGTGCCTCTTTTCGTGGCGATCGGAGTCCCAACACTGATTTTTGACAACTCGGGCGCCTGCGCGAGCTCCGACTCGAAGCTCATCATCAATAAACCCTGGGCGTCCGCTAGCCAGCCTTGGGAGCCGTCGTTGAAAAGCGCGAACCATTCGGTCCACGTTCCGCTCTCCCATTGAAGCTTCAGCCTTCCGGCCAATACGAAGCTGCGATTTTCGAAGCGCCCGGTCGTGCCGATTTGCAGTGGGCTCATGTCGGGCGGAAGCTGCGCCATCTTTCCGAGATTCTCGAGATCGACGTCATGGCGAACCACCATCGACTGGCAGTACGAGCAGACCGCGAACACCGACACGGCCGACTGAAACACGAGTTGGGCCCCGCACGCGGGGCAGTTGTAGGTCTTCCGTGACATTCTGAACCTTACTTGATGCGGCTGAGAAGCTCGGCCTTCTTCGAGTCGAACTCCGCCTGCGTGAGAACGCCTTTTTTGAGCAGCTCATGCAGCTTGTCGATCATGACGACCGGGTCTTCATCAGAACGGCCCGCGCCGCCGCCCGAACCAAATGCATTGGCCATTGTTTGCCCGATTGCCATGCCAGCGCCGAGGCCGGCACCAGCGCCCGCGGCTCCGCCTTCGTTGGCGGCGGCCGCTGCGATGCTATCGGCGGCTTGAAATTGGGCGTAGCGCTGAAGATCGCCCACCATGCGCATACCCGCCATCTTGTCGAACTTCTCCTGAAGCGTGTCGGGGAGCGAAATGCTCTGTACGAGAAACGACGTCAGTTGAAGGCCATAATCGGCGAAAGACTTCTGCATGGCTTCGGCGATGGTTTCAGAGAACTTCATTTGGTTTGAAGCCATGTCGATGAATGCCACTGACGGCGAACCGAAAAGCGTCGCGAAGTTGGTCAGAATGGCCGAGCGAAGCTGGCCGTTCACGTCTTCGGTCGTATAGAGCTCGCGCGTACCGCTCAGCTTCTTGTAGAACACCTGCGGGTTTTTGACTTTGTAGGAAAACGTGCCGTGGGCCCGGATGCGAATGGGGCCGAAGTCTTTATCGCGAATCGTGACCGGCGTCGCCGTACCCCAGCGCTGATCGATCTGCTCGCGGGCGCTGAAGAAATAGACGTCGGACTTAAAGGGTGATGCGAATGCCTTGTCCCAGTTCTTGAGGCTGGTCATCACCGGCAAGGTCTTGGTGTTGAGCGTGTAGCGGCCCGGCCCGAACAGGTCGGCGATTTCGCCCTCATTGACGAAGAGCGCGTATTGGCTCTCGCGAACGGTGAGCTGCGCGCCGTTTTGGATTTCGCGATCGGCGACCGGGTAGCGGTAGGCAAGAACGCCGTCGCCGGACTCGGTCCAGTCAATGACGTCGATGAACTGCTTCTTGAAGAGATCGAAAAGTCCCATGTTCGTGTCCTTCTTTGAGGGTGTGTGAATCATCGTAGAGCCAAAGATTCCGAAAAAGCCAGCAGAACCGGGGGCACCCAAGAGTTGGGATGCGGCGCAAAAGTCGGTGCGGACCGGCGGGTTTCGTGATGCACTTTGATGCGTATATGCCGTCTGACAAGAATCTTCCTCAAACGAGGCCCGTGACCGCGGGAGCGCTCGCGCCGTTCAAGGGCCGTAAAGCGCTCCAAGTCGCCGTGCTCGCGAGTACTGCGGCGGCTTTGGTCATCTACGGGCAGCCGCTGGGCGGCGGCGTGGTGGCGCTGGTCGCGCTCATCGTCGCCGTGCGCGCCATCGCGAAGGCGGTAGCGTCGTCGGGAGTGCCAGACGATCCGATCGAGGAGGCCATGAAGGTCATCCGCACCAAGCTCAATCGGTCGGCGATGACCGACGGGCTCGAGAAACCCGCCGAGACGGCGCTCGACCAGCTCGTGAACACGCGCCAGAAGATGCGCGTCTTTCAGACGCTCATTCATTCGCGGCTGAACCCGGGCGAGCTCACGCGCGAGCGTTTCGAGCGCGCCACTCACACGGTGTTCATGTCGGTGATCGATAATCTCGAGCAGGTCTCCGAGTGTCTGCTGAGCGTTTCGACCGCGAGCCGGGATTTGCGCGAAAAACAGCTTTCGACCTGCGCGGAGATTCTGGGCCGTAACGCCAAGGCGCTCGAGGAGCTCGACCGCATGAACGTCGGCCTTACGGAGATGAAAACCAGCAAAAACGATTTTGAACTCGCGCTCGAGGAGCTCGAACGGCTCGCTCAGCGCGCGAAACTTTACCAAGCATCGAGGACGAGGACATGAAGACGAACGAGCTGACCCTGCAGGTACCCGATCCGGTTGACGTCAAAAAAGAAGTGGCCGTCGCGCTGAAAGAGGCCGATCCCGCGCTCGAATCAAAAGCGGATCAGTTCGTTCAGGCGCTGATGCAAGTCGACCCTACGAAGATGCCGGCGGTCGAGGAGAGCAAGCAAGCCGTAGAGACCATGGGCGCAGACCTTCAAAAAAAGGCCGCGCACCAAAGCCGCATGCTCGAGCAGCCGTTGCGGGACATGTCACGCCGGAGCGAGGAGGGCAGCGAAGTCTCGAACGCGCTCGTGAAGCTCAAAATGGAGGTCGAAGCGCTCGATCCCAACAAGTTCGACTTCAGCCCCGGCTGGTTCTCGCGCCTTCTGGGGTTTTTGCCTTTTGTAGGGACGCCGCTGAAGCGCTATTTCACGAAATACGAAAGCGCCCAGACGGTGATTGCCGCCATCGTGAGCTCGCTCGAAAAAGGAAAAGAGCAGCTCGAGCGCGATAACATCACGCTCAAAGAAGACCAGAAGGCCATGCGCGAAATGGCCATCAAGCTCGACAAAGCGGTTAAGCTGGGCCAGATCGTCGATCAGAAGATCCAGCACAAGCTCGACCGCGAGCTTCAAGCGGGCGACCCCAAACACAAGTTCGTCTCTGAAGAGATTTTGTTTCCGCTCCGCCAGCGCATCATCGACCTGCAAACACAGCTGGCGGTTCAGCAGCAGGGTGTTTTGGCTTCAGAACTTATCGTGCGCAACAACCAAGAGCTCGTTCGCGGCGTCGGCCGCGCCCTCCATGTGACGGTCTCGGCCCTTCAGGTCGCCGTGACGGTCGCGCTCGCGCTGGAAAACCAAAAGATCGTTCTCGACAAGATCGAGATGGTCAACAAAACCACCAGCGACCTCATCGCCGGGACCGCCGCGCGCCTGAAAACCCAAGGTACCGCGATTCACAAGCAAGCCAGCTCCTCGATGGTCGACATGAATGCGCTGAAGGCGGCCTTCGCCGACATTGAACAAGCGCTGCAAGACATCAGCCGCTTCAAAACCCAGGCGCTGCCGCAAATGGCGTCCACGGTCCTCGAGCTGCACAAACTGAGCGAGCGCGCGGAGAGCACGATCCGCGAGGTTGAAGAGGGCAGCAAACAGCGCGCGGGAATAAAGCTCGAGATCGAATCGTAGCGCGTGCGGGGATCAGCGACCGGCTCCCGGCTCCCGGCTCCCGGGCCTCGGTTCACCGGCGGGGGCTGATGCTGATTTCGTATTGTGCAATTTAAGCTGAGAGCAGAGGCCCGAGAGCTGAGAGCTGAGAGCTGA
>DASUEL010000620.1:0-7124 GCA_036275095.1 Bdellovibrionales bacterium | reverse complement strand
GCGCTCGGCGGACTCACGATTGGAATTGTAGGTAATGGCGACGCGGGCGCCCTGGCGCGCAGCCTCAAGCGCGATTGCGGCACCGATGCCGCGGCTCCCGCCGGTCACAAGAACGTTTAAGCCTTTAAGACGCATGGTTGGCTTCCTGCTCGAGAGCTTTTAATTCGTCCAGGCTCTGAATATTGAAAGTGCGCAGCTCACTGTCAATTTTTTTCACCAGCCCCGAGAGAACCTTCGAGGGGCCAACCTCCACGGCGGTGCGGACGCCCAACGCCTTCATACGAGTGACGCTCTGCACCCACTTTACGGGAGCCGAGATCTGCGCAATCAGGTTTTTCTTGAGCCGCTCAGGCTGTTTCTCCTCGGCGGCAGTGACGTTTTGAACGACCGGAAACTGAGGTGTGGCAAACCGAAGATCGTTGAGTACGGGCTCCATCTTGTCCTGAGCCGGCTTCATGAGCGAGCAATGAAAGGGCGCCGAAACATTCAACGGAATTAATTTAGCGCGCTTCTTTTCAGCAAAGAGCCTGGACGGATCAAAATTCGTTTGCAGCCACGTGCAAAGCGCCTGTGAGCCGCTGACCACGACCTGCCCGGGAGCATTGAAGTTCGCGGGCTCAAGCGGCTTCAGACCGGATTCGCTTTCAGCCCACTGGCAGACGCGGATCACTTCGTCGTCGCTCAAGCCCAGAACCGCGAGCATACCGCCTTGGCCGACCGGAACCGCCTGCTGCATGGCCTGGCCGCGCGCCCGCACGGCCTTAAGGGCGCCGCCAAAATTCAAAGTGCCCGCTGCTACGAGCGCCGAGTATTCGCCAAGCGAGTGGCCCGCGCCGAATGCGAACTTCAATGGCGTAGTCTCGGTGAGCACTTTGTACGTCGCAACTGAGACCAGCAAGAGCGCCGGCTGAGTATTCTCGGTCAAAGTCAGATCCGACTCCGGCCCGTCGAAACATAATTTTTTGAAATCAAGTTTCAGCGTATCCGAAGCTTCTTCGAAGAGATGTTTTGCCGAAGAAAAGTTATCGAAGAGAAACCGGCCCATGCCGACATGCTGGCTGCCTTGCCCTGGAAAGAGCGCGCTCCACATATCAATACCTCAGTATCAGTGAGCCGCTGGTGATGCCGGCGCCGAAAGCGGCAAGCAAACAGAGCTGACCGCGTTTGATGCGCCCGCCGCGGACGGCTTGATCAAACGCGAACGGAATCGTGGCGGCCGACGTGTTGCCCATATCTTCGATGTTGATGACCACTTTTTCGCTGGGGAGTTTGAGCCCTTTTTGAACGGCTTCGAGAATGCGGATGTTCGCTTGGTGCGCGATCAGCCAGTCCAGATCGTTTGTCGTCAATCCGTGAGCGGCAAGCGCTTCTTCGCTGCAGCGAACGAGCGTGCGCACGGCGTGCTTGAAGATTTCGCGGCCTTTCATCGTCATCCAGTGCAAGCCTTCGTCGAGTACCCGCTGTGAAAGCGGGTTGCGGCTTCCGCCGCCGGGAAGGGTGATGAGGTCGCCCAGCTCGCCTTCGGCATAGAGATGCGAGCTCATGAACTCGGCTTTGTTGTCGTCTGAAGCGCGGCTCACGACGAACGCACCCGCGCCGTCTCCGAAGAGAATGCACGTTTCGCGGTCTTTGTAGTTCATGATGCGCGAGAGAACTTCGGCACCTATGACGAGAATGTTTTTATACATGCCCGTCTTAATGAATTGGTCGGCGACCGTCAGCGCGTAAACGAACCCCGTGCAAGCTGCCGAGAGGTCGAAAGCCGGGATCGAACGGCAGCCCAGCTTTTGTTGCAGAATGCACGAGCTGCTGGGCATCGTCTGATCGGGTGTGACCGTCGCGAAAATGATGAGATCGAGGTCTTGCGCTTTGAGCCCCGCCATTTCGAGCGCCTGGGTGGCGGCGTTGTAGGCGAGGTCCGTCGTGACTTGGTTCTCAGCGGCAATGTGACGCGCGCGTATGCCGGTACGCTCAACGATCCAGCTGTCGTTAGTGTCGACTAACTTCTCGAGATCGGCGTTGGTGAGACGCCGTTCAGGAAGGTAAGAGCCGGTTCCGGCGACGAACGATCGATACATCGCTCGCCTTAGTTTTTCGGAGCCAGTACTTCTTTGTTTTTATAGTAGCCGCACTCGCGGCAAACGCGATGTGGACGCATGAGAGCGTTGCACTGAGGGCAGGTGCTCACCGCGGGAGCGCGAAGAGCATGGTGCGCACGGCGCATGCCACGCTTCGAGCGCGTGGTCTTATCAGCTGGGATACCCATTACAAAAGTCCTTTCAAAAGCCCACCGCGGGCTTCCGTCAAAGCCGCTGGCAAAAAAATGCCGGCGAAAACTAAACTCATCAAATCGATTTTTAGGAATAGGAAACCTTCAATAAAGTTTCCTAAGGCATTGTTTTAATTTAGCTTGAGCTTTTTTAAAACCGAAAAAGGCGACGTCGGATCAGATTTTTCTTTCGCACAGCGACAATCGCCCTCATTCAGGTTTTTCCCGCACGTGCCGCAAAGGCCCTTGCAGCCCTCTTTACAGATGGGTTGGTAGGGTTCGGCCAAGGCAATAATTTCATGGAGGAACTGCCCCACGTCATAAGTGAGGCCGTCACCGGCGACTGAAACGCTCACGTCGCTGTCAGGTGAGAAGTCTTTGAGCCCTGTCAGCTTCTTGGCTTCGTCTTTGAGGATGAGCTCATGAAAGCGCTCCGCCACCGGGAGTTCGAACTCCTCGCCGCAAAACGAGCAAGTCTCTTTGAGGCTGGTTTTCACCTTGCCTTTGAGGTCGAACGCCTGGCCGACGGGCAGGAGCTGAAAGTCGGTTTCGTAGCTTTGGCTCCCGATCAAGTCTTCGAGAACCTCGTTCAGCTCACCGGTCGTGCGGTCGAGATGATACGATTTGCCTTCTTTTGGGATTTCGTGAAGTCGAATGATCATGACAATTTACCTTCGATTGGTTCTAATTTTTTAGTCCCCTTGAGTCAAGGTCAGGCGCTCCATCGCATAGCCCGAGTGTGAGCCCGCAATTGTGGTGGTGGATTTGAGAAAATTCTTACTCATCTTTGCTGTTCGAACGAAATGGCCCCTGTGCGTTCTCACGGTTGCGCTTGGGGTGGCCTGTTACGGTCAGGCCCGGGCGCAGTCGACGATGCCTGAATGGTTCGCCGTCGAAACGACGACCGCGTTCTCCAAGCCGTCGTCATCCGCCAAGCCCTCGTTCGTCGTCCGGCAGGATCAGCCTTACGGAGTGTTGGCGAAGACCAAAGACGGGTGGCTTCGCATTCGCGATCCGCGCTCAAAACGCGCGGGCTATGTTCCGGTCGCGGCGCTACGGCCACGCCGGGCGCGAGAACGCCTTACAGGTAAGGGCGAAGCCGCGACGAAGGAAGCCGGCCTGGTCCTCGGCTACTCTTACGTCACCCAGCCGTCGCGCACGTTCAAAGACGCCAATCCGAACGTTGAAATCTCAACGCTGACGAGCACGACCTTGCTGATCGGCGCTTACTATCAGTTCGCGATGAACGCCAAGTGGACGGGGCGCGGGAGCCTTCACTTACGTAAATTGGATCTGAACGGTACGAGCAGGGTCGTCAGCGGCTCGGTGAACACGGCGCCGACGGCCCTCCAGGTAACTCAAGATTTTTTCGGGGTGGCGGCCGTACTTCAATATGCGTTGAGCCCCCGGTGGTGGGTTGGTGCGGGGTTTGAAGTGGATCAGGCCACCAAGACGTCGGTGACGACCACCAATCAGGCCGATCAGCCTGAAAAACCGCTCTACGTGCTCGTGCAGGCGCTCACGGGCTTCGAGTTTCAAATGGGGAGCTTCGGCATCACGCCCGAGCTACGAGCCGGCGTGATTCCGAACTCCACGCCCATGATGATCAATGCAGAGTTGGCGACGATGCTGGGTTACCGCTTCTGATTTGCGTCTCTAAAAACTCGAGAACCCGGAGGCTCGCCCCCGTGCGCTTTTTGACTTCCGTGCGAATCGTTTCTTTGAGCTCCGAAAAACCGGGGGTGTTTTGCAGGCTCAGAATACGCTCCTCGAAATCTTTCGGGCCCGTGATGGTCTGCGCGCACGGGACACCCGGCGCCGCTTGGATCTTTTGAAACGCGAGCGCTTCGCGGTTGTTGTGGTGGTAAGGGCCGAAAAGCGTGACACAGCCGGCGGCTAGCGGCTCCATCACGCTGTGAACGGCGTGGCGCTGAAACGAGTTGCCGACGAAGGCGATGTGGCCCCACTGGTACAGATCGGCAAGGATGCCCACGGTATCGACGATGAGGACCTGCCCGGGCGCCCAATGCTCGGCGCGGGTATAGCGCACGGAGGAGCAGCCCGCCGTTTTGAGCTTCATCTCGAGCTCGGCCAGATGCGACGGCGTCGGCTCGTGCGGCGCCACGATCGCCCGCACGCTGTAACGGCCTAATTGCGCCAGGGCCGGAATCAAGCGGTCTTCGTCTTCAGGCCATGTCGAGCCCGCGATGAACACGGCCTCCCCCGAGCGGGGCTTGAGATTCTCCCGGAGCGGTTTCGGGTTTTTCAAACGATAGAGAACCTGGTCGTAACGGGTGTCGCCGGTCGTGAGGCACGGAATCGACACGCCCATCGCCTTGAAGTTCGCGCGGTCGTCGTCTGAGACGCACAAGATGGCTTCGAGGTGATCGAAAATCCAGCGGTGGTAGGCGCGGCTGAACGGATTTAGAAACTTCGACTTCGAGGAGCTCAGAGTCGCCGAAAAGAGGACGGCGGGAATCTCGTGCTGCTCGCATTGATACACGAGCTCGGGCCAGGTGTCGGTGCGGGCCAATGCCAGCGCTTTGGGTTTGTGATACGCGATGAACTCACGCAAAGCCCAGGGATGATCCCACGGGACGGGGAGCGCGAAATCGACCGGGCTGAAGTTGCGGGCCGCGCGCTCCACGGAAGGCGAGAAGTACGTGAGCAGGATTTTCTGGTGCGGCTGGCGCTGTTTGAGGAGCTGAATGACGGGTTTGGCGTACTCGAGCTCCCCTGAAGAACAATGAAACCAGACTGGTTGCAAATCGGGAGGCGTGTCGAGCCAGGGTCTGCGGCCGTTTCGCTTCTTGCGTAGCTCGAGGCCGGCGCGAATCTTCCAGTTGAAAGGCGCGGCGGCGTGGCTCAGCACGATCAGAAGCGGCAGCACGACCCATCGGTAAAACGTGAGATGCAAAAACGTGATCAGCCCGTGCGTCATGGGGCGCTCAGAGCTTTCAGTAAGGTGTCTCGCACGGCTTGCGGCGAGATCTCGGTCATGCACCGCTGATAAACGTCGTTGCGGCATTTACCGCGCCCGTCTTTCGAGCAAGGGCGGCACGCGAGTGGCACTTCCAAAACTTTGGTGGTAACCCGCGCGGGGTACCCGAACGCGGTCGGTCCGATCAGCGCCACCGCGGGCCGGCCGAGCTGGTCGGCCGCGTGGAGCAGGCCCGTGTCGGCAGAAACGAGAGCTTCGGCCTGCGCGAGTACGGCGCAGCTCTCGATCCACGAAAGCCGCCCGGCCAGGTTCAGGGTTTGGCCCGGCCCGGGGCGCGCCATGCGGCCGAGCTCGATGCACTCCTCATCGGAGGGCCCGCCGAGCACGACGAAATTCGTATGAGGGCTCATTTCGCTCAGAGCGCGCCAGTGGGAGAGCGGCCAGTTCTTCATCGCCCAAGCCGTCGAGGGTGCCAGCGCCACGAACGGCCTGAGCGGCAGAGTCGCCTGCGCAATCCGCTCGGAAACGGCGTGGGGTACTTCGAGCAGCGGCGCCGGCGGAAGCCCCGCAAGCCGGGTCCAGGTCTCGAGCGGCTCCAGATAGCTTCGCTGCGCGATGAACGGGCGCGGAAACCGGTTGATCCCGAGTTTGAAGAGCAGAAAGCGAAGCCACCGGTTCTTTGATCTCCGAGCGAAGTGCGGTGCGCGTACGAGCAGGCTCACGAAGAACGAACGCAGATTGTTGTGCGCATCGTAGACGTGAGTGTAGCCCTCCCGGCGAAGCTTGGCGCAAAGGCCGAGAAGACCGCCGAAGCCTTGCTTGCGATCGAAACTCCAGACTTTATCTATTGAACGCTGGCCAAGAAGTAGATCGGCGAAATCGCTGCGGACGAGCCAATGAACTTCGGCGTTTGGATAGGCGAGCTTGAACGCGGCCGGGGCACCTAGGCCCTGAACGATGTCACCAAAGCTGGAAAACCGGATGATGAGAAGCTTCACTAGCTTCTGTTATAGGCTCAAAACGTGTAGTTGGCCAGCGAGAGGACGAGACCCACGAGAGTCATGAACACGCCGACTGAGACGTTTTCGAACGCGACGAGCATAATGAAGGCAAAAATCATGGATGCGGCGACTGTCATCATAAGCGGGCTCCGGTTTTGGAGGGTTGACTTACTCTCACAGACATCTAGAGCAAATCGAATACCAGGCGGGGCCGTCAAGTGGCGTATCGGGTGGGGTTCTGGGAGCTTATTAGGTCGCCCAAAATCGGGGGCGCGCGGACTCCCTGTCTAAGGCTTTTTCAAGGGGCCTGAAAAGTCAATCCATTGGCTACAGGTGTTATACTAATTATTTGAAATCACGTTTCTTTCTTGTTACTCACAGGGGGTCTTTAGCGGTGCCCCTTTTTGCTTATAAAAATAGAAGGTTTAAGCGTGTCGAACCACGAACGGAAATCAGGGTCGGCGTTGAACGGAGACGTGTTGGATTACAAAAAATCCGGCGTCGATGTCGATCGCGGCGATGCCCTGGTGGACTGGCTCAAATCCCTGCCCGCGGACCGAAACCCGAACTCGCGTAACCTCATCGGTGGCATTGGCGGCTTCGCGGCGCTCTTCAGGCTCGACGTTCAAAAATACAAAAAACCCGTCCTCGTAAGCTCAACCGACGGTGTAGGTACGAAAGTCAAACTGGCGACCCACTTCAAGAAATTCGATACGGTCGGGCAAGACTTGGTCGCCATGTGCGTGAACGACCTGGTCACGTGCGGAGCCGCGCCGCTCTTCTTTCTCGATTACTACGCGACCGGCAAGCTGGAGCTCGAGGACGCGAAGCCGTTTTTGCTTTCCGTTCGCAAAGCTTGCCAGGAGTCGGATTGCCTCCTGATCGGCGGCGAGACCGCTGAGATGCCCGGCGT
>DASUEL010000619.1:0-4687 GCA_036275095.1 Bdellovibrionales bacterium | reverse complement strand
TCCCCCTGAACGGGCGGTATTCCATCTCGAGGTCGCGTGCGACCGGCTCGTAGCAAACGTAGCCGCCGTACACGTTCAGGCCCTTCAGCAAAGCCGCGTCGTTCGCAACCGCGTCTTCGACGCCTTTGGCCGCGAGAATCGATGCGTACTTGAAGGTCACGTTGGTTAATGCGTAGGTCGACGTGCGCGAGACGACGCCAGGCATGTTCGGAACGCAGTAATGAATGACGCCGTCAACCTCATAGGTCGGGTTCGCGTGGCTCGTCGGGCGGCAAGTCTCGATGCAACCGCCTTGATCGACCGCGACGTCGACGACGACACTGCCCGGGCTCATCGACGAGATCATCTCGCGTGTGACGAGCTTCGGAGCCTTGCGGCCCGCGACGAGCACGCCGCCGACGACGAGATCGGACTGCTGCACCGACTCTTCGATGTTTTTGATGTTCGAGTACAGAGTGGTGATACGGCCTTCGAAAATATGATCGAGATACTCGAGGCGAGCTGAGTTCACGTCGAGGATCGTCACGTCGGCGCCCAGGCCGATCGCCATCTTCGCCGCGTTGATACCGACGACGCCGCCGCCGATCACCGTCACGCGCGCGCGATGCACGCCCGGTACGCCACCGAGGAGAATGCCCTTACCGCCGTGGTCTTTCTGCAGGTAGAACGCGCCGATTTGCGTGGCCATACGGCCGGCGACTTCGCTCATGGGCGTGAGCAGCGGCAGGCTTCCGTCGGGCATTTGGATCGTTTCGTACGCGACGGCTTTCACTTTGCGCTCGCAGAGCACTTTGGTCAGCTCGGGCTCGGCGGCGAGGTGCAGATAGGTATAGAGAATCTGGTTCTCACGGAGCATGGTGTATTCGTCGGGCAGCGGCTCCTTCACTTTAACGATCATGTCCGCGCGATCGTAGACTTCTTTTTTCGTGTCGACGATGGTGGCGCCGGCTTTGAGGTAGTCTTCGTTCGAGATTCCGCTGCCGATGCCCGCATTTTTCTCGACGTATACTTTATGACCCTCGCGAACGAGCTGTTTCACTCCCGCTTCGGTCATGCCGACACGGTTTTCGCTGATTTTAATCTCTTTAGGAACCCCGATGATCATCGCGCTCTCCTTTGCCCCGAACTCGCCCAGCGAACCCTTGGCTCTCGGCCACAGGTGCAGGCGGCCCCCGTTTTGATGCTGATGTGGACAGAAATTGCAGCAGCCATTATTCTTTCAGTTCATCGGAAACGTCAAACCTTTGGCGGGGGCATGCGGTTCACTTTTATCATTTTGGCGGCGGCTTTGACCTGTAGCGTTGCGGCCGCCCTTCCGCCCGAGGGTTTCGAAAATGTCACGCTCATCGGGCGAGGCAAAGGGTCCACACAGTATGCACCGGCCCTCACGTACGTGAGCCCGGTTTGGCGAGATGTTTATCAGGGCGCCCAGTTCGAGCTCGGCCTTCCCGCCGGGACCAACTACGCCTCGTTCGGCGCTCGCAGCTCGCTCTCGCCCGAATGGGGCGACCGCGACGCCTACTACGCGCGTTTCGACTACGTCATGCTGCAGGCGTCGTCTCTGTCATTTAAGTGGATGCACGAAAACTGGCGCTACATTGCTTCGGCGAAAGAGTCGATCGGCCTCGAGTACAACGTGTTTTTCGGGTTTAACGGCCGCAAATCGGGAATGTATGGCACGTTCGGCGGCTATTACCGCTGGCTCAAGCAGCGGTGGAACGACCCGTGGTGGTCGCCGCTCAATCTCAACACCGAAGATCACGAGGGTTACTTCGTTTTTGTTTTAGGCTGGCAGTCGTCGATCGGAACGAGCGGGAGCTATTTTACGTTCGACGTGAACAATCGCGATCCGTTTTCGTATTACACCATGGACAACCTGGCCTTCGACCTGGGCCTCAACATCGACTTGGGGCGCACGCTGTGGCGCGTGGTTGCAGGCGTGCGAACTTCAGCTTTGACTATGGGAACAGGAGCGATCAGTGAAACTTACGGTTCGATTGGTCTCGTTTTTTATTAGTTTGGTTGTGGCCACGCCATCCTCCGGCGACACGACTGCAGCGCTTTCGCGGGTCACCGCGCCGCAGCTGGTAGAAAAGCTCAAGGGGGCGCCGGTCACCGTTCTGAATTTCTGGGCCACCTGGTGCGAACCCTGCAAAGAAGAGTTCCCAGAGTTTTTAAGAGTCAAAAAAGAATTCGAGAAGAAGGGGGTCAGACTTCTCCTCGTCTCAATGGACTTCAATTCGCAAGAACGCGCGGTTCGCGCGTTTTTGGTGCAAAACAAAGTCAGCTTTGAAACGTATTTGCGTGAAGGCGGAGACAATGAGTTCATACAGGCCGTTCTACCCGACTGGTCGGGCGTGCTCCCAACCACGGCATTCTTCAATCGTGACGGCAAACTCGTGAAGATGGTTCAGGCCAAAATCGACGAGAAGAAACTCAAAGCAGAAATAAACAACATCCTCAAAACGAAGGAGAAAAAACCATGACCAAACTCATACTCGCGCTCTTACTCGCCGCGAACGCTCAGGCAAGTCTCAAGATCGGCGACCCGCTTCCTGAAAGCGCAACAAAGATGAAAAATACCGACGGCCGGGAGTTGACCCTCGACGAGCTCAGCAAAGACAAAAAAGGCACGCTCGTGGTCTTCTCCTGCAATACCTGCCCGTATGCGAAAGCCTGGAAGGATCGCATCGTCGAGATCGGCAAAGACGCCGAGAAAAGGGGTTTGGGCGTCGTCATGATCAATTCGAACGACTCGGTGAAATATAAAGGCGATGACATGGCGTCGATGATCACGGCGGGCATTCCGTTTCCATACGTGGTCGACGCCACGTCGAACGTCGCGCGCAGCTTCGGCGCGACGAAAACCCCCGACGTGTTCTTATTCGGCAAAGACAAAAAGCTCGTCTACAAGGGCGCGGTCGACGACAACTCCGACGATCCGAATGGTGTCAAAGAGCATTACTTGAAGACCGCCGTCGCGCAGCTGCTCGAGGGCAAACCGGTAAAACCGGCTGAGACGAAGTCGGTGGGCTGCGGGATCAAGTTTCGCGAGCCGGTTGCCGCCGCAGGTACGACTCCAAAAAAGAAGTAACTCAGGGGTAAACGACTTCGATCGTCATCGCGTCCCCGGCCACGCGCACCCGCACGTAGTTCATGCGCTGGCCGAGATCGATGAGATCGTTCGCGCCGCCCGTCACGATGTACTTCGTGCGGCCGATGTCTTTTTCGGCGAAGCCGTGATAGTGGCCCGCCGCTATGATGTCGACGCCGTGGCGGAACGCGATATCTTTGAGCACGGCGGCCTCTTCCTCGGACGACATCTTATATATGCTGCTGAAATGACCATTCCACGGCGGAAAGTGCGTGACGATCACGACGTGCGGGCGCGTGTTGACGCGCAGGTCGTCTTCGAGCCATTGGAGCTGGCGCTTCCCGAGTATTCCGTTTCCGCTGTCGATCATGACGAAGTGCACGTTGTCGGCATTGAACGAGTAAATACTGCGGCCGAGTTGTTGGCGAAAGCGCTCCCAGCCTCCGAAGTAGAGATCGTGGTTTCCGATGGCCGCGCGGAACGGCAATGAGTTGTTCGAAAAGACCGTCTTGAACTGCGCGAACTCGCCGTCGAGCCCGCCCTGCGTGACGTCGCCTGCAATGACCGCGAACGCGTCGCCAGCCGCAACTCCCGCCTCGACGATTCGGCGCATGACTTCGCCGCCGGGGCTTCCGATGTGCGTGTCACCCATGATGATGAACGTAAAATTATTCGTGCCCGCCGGGTCAAGATCCCCAGGCGCCGTGATCTCGCCCGAGAAGTTCTCGCTCACCCGCTTATTGTGCATCTCGAGGTCGAAGTTGGTGCACGCGACCGGCAGCGAAAGCGCCGCCGCGACGAGCGCCGTGCCCGCGTAAATCCATCTCATACTTCAATGCTAGAAGCTGGCCGATGATGGCGCAACGATTTCGTTCTTCTCGAACCTGGTATGGGCCTGCGCGATCTTTTTGAGGTACGCCTTGCGTTTGACCTCTTTACCGCCCAGCAGGCCGGTCACCGAGGTGACCATCTGAATGTCGATCCATTCGAGGCCGAGCGTTTCGAGATACTCGACTAGGCGAACCAGACAGAGCTTCGAGACGTCGGTTTTGAGCCCGAACATGCTCTCGCCGCTGAACACGCCCGCCACGAAGACGCCGTAGATGCCGCCGATCAGCGTATCACCCTCCCAGGCTTCGAGGCTGTGCGCATAACCGGCTTCGTGAAGCTCTTTGTAGCCTTTGAGCATCTCGGGCGTGATCCACGTGCCGGTGGCGTCGCGACGGGGCTGTTTGGCGCAGCCACGCATGACCTCGCCGAACGCTTGGTTGAGCGTGAAGCGCAAGTTCAGTTTTTTCCGGCTGCGCGCGAGACTGCGTGGCACGTGCAGATTTTTGAATTCGAGCACGCCGCGCTCGGTGGGGCTGAACCACAAGAGCGGAAGCCCTGGGTGCGGCCACGGAAAAATGCCGCTGTAATACGCCGTGACCAACACAGGCACGCTCAAAGGCCCGCCGATGCAAACGACACCCGACTCATCGGCGCTTTCGGGATCAGGAAATAAATCTGGAATCAGCGGGAGCTTAGTTGCCAGAGACCGACCACGCCCAGCGCCCCTCTTGGCCCTCGAAGCTCTCGGAGCCCAGCTCGAGG
>DASUEL010000618.1:0-2055 GCA_036275095.1 Bdellovibrionales bacterium | reverse complement strand
CGACGAAGAGAATTTCTCTGGCTATTTTTTTTGAGATTAAGGCCTCGGCGACGACCTCGGTACCGCGGCCTTCGATGGCCGAAATGAATGAGGCTTTTTTGTCGGTGCTGAGTCCGCCCTCGAGAATGTAATTTCTGATTTTGAAGGCCGGCTGAGCTTCGGCTTGCTTGACGATCCATTGAACCGCGTTCCACGTGCACATCGTCGTCATATTCTGGCCCGCGGCATCTTGCGTGGTGTAAACGAAACGAACGTGAACTGTCCGGCCCAAGCAGCGCAGGTCCAGCTCGATGAGCTCGGCGTAGTTCGAAAATTTTTTGACGAACTTTTTAAGAAAGTCGGTCTTCGCGCGCATCCACTCCATGAATGCGACCGCCTCACCGATATCACCCAGCTCGAATAGCGGGGCGCGAGTCATCCGCTGCCGAAGCGCGCGGGCCGAGGCGCCGCCAGAACGCGTGATCGCAACAGAGCCCCGGCTGACGCTCGCGACTAGCGCTCCTTCGGTGGTCGCCAGCGGCGCGTACAAGTAGTCGCTGAAATCGCTTCCCTTGAGGTGTAGCGGCCCCGCGAGACCGACAGGTATGTCGACCGTCGTGAGATAATTTTCGATATTGCCTCTTAGGGACTCGGCTTGAATCAGCGCGTGCTCCAAGCCGGCAAGCTCGACGCCCCGTTTTTTCGCTATGAATTCGAGGCGGCGTTTTCGCGCCTCTTCCGTGTAAACTCCCCGTCCTGGGATACCGAGTGATTCGCTCATCAAAAGCGTCCTTCCGTGGTCTTTCAATTATCACGCGGGTTATCAAGACTGGGCAAGAGTCGGGGACATGCCCTTTGGTCCAGATTTTGGGGACTGGGATTTGTGCCGGAGCCCGGCCGATCTAGACTGAAGGTTAATGCAGATCCAGATGGATCAACACCTTAAACAGACGATGGCCCGGCCCCAGGTGGGCTACTCGATGGTGTGGGAAGACCACGCGCTTCTCGCCAAAGGTCTAGGTTTGCGCGCCGGGGACCGTGTACTTTCTATCGGAAGCGCGGGCTGCAACACCTTCAATATGCTGCTCGAAGCGCCATTGTTCGTCGATGTCATCGATGTGAATCCGGCTCAGCTTGCGCTCATCGAGCTCAAGACCGCCGCCATTCGGTCGATGGACCACTCCGATTTTCTCGATCTTCTCCTGACTCCGCGCGCTCACCAGCTCTATCGCCGCCTGCGCCCGCAACTTACCTTTGCCGCGCTTGATTTCTTCGATAACAACGAAAGCGTCTTCACCTCGGGCGTTCTCAAGTGCGGGCGGCTCGACTTGGCGTTTCGCCGCTTTCGGGAGCACGTACTGCCGCATTTTTGGCCCGCGCGCGTTCTACACGCGCTTCGAAATTGCGAAACGCTCGCGGAGCAAAATTCTCTGCTGGCCGCGACCGATCTCACTGGCCTCGGAAACTGCGTCGAAGACGCCTTCGGGCTCAAGGCCCTCGCCGAGATGCGGAGCCAAGCCCAAATGGCTTACGTTCAAAACCCGAACCCCGGGCGCGAACTCTTTGCTCGTTTCATTAGACTGACGAAAACCGGCCTGATCCGCGACAACTTCTATCTGTGGTTTTTTCTTACCGGAGAACTACCCCCGAGCGAGGAGGCGCACCCGCCCTACTTGCGAGCCAAGAATTTCGGGGCCCTCCGGCACGCGATACGCCGCATGGACGTTCACCTGACCGACCTCGAGTCACTGCTGACGAGCCCGGGCCCGCTTTATAACAAGATGAACTTGTCGGACGTCTTCGAGTACATGTCGAATGAAAGCGCTCAGCGGCTGTTCTCGGCGGCCGCGCACAAACTCGAGCCTGGCGGCCGCATCGCTTTTTGGAACCTCTTCGTCGAACGAGCGCCCGAAATCGAAAGCTTGCGTGTCGAGACCGCGCTCAACGACCTTTTGTCTTCGCATGAGCGCGTCTGCTTTTATCAGTCCTTCAAAGTTGCCTCTAAAGTTGCTTTTTGAAGAGCGCGTACTCACGCTGCGAATCGAACAAATTCTTGGAGATCAGGCTCGGAAAATT
>DASUEL010000617.1:0-12821 GCA_036275095.1 Bdellovibrionales bacterium | reverse complement strand
ATGAAACGTCTTGAAGACCTTATCTTGGGCCTCTTGGTTGAAGTAAATGAAGACGTTGCGGCAGCTGATGAGATCGAGCTTCAAAAACGGCGGATCGGTCAGCAGGTTCTGGCGGGCGAACACGACCATGTCGCGAATGCCCTTTTTGACCTGAAAGGCTTTGTCGACTTTTGTAAAATACTTTTGAAGAAACTTAGGCGGAACATTCGCGAGCGCAGCTTCGGGGTAGCATCCGCGGCGAGCGGTCGCCAGAGCCGGCTCTGAAACGTCGGTCGCGAAAACTTGAATTTTCAGGCTCGAGGGCGCGACGTCGCGGTTCTCGCAGAGGAGCATTGCAATCGTGTACGCCTCTTCGCCGGTGGCGCAGCCCGGAACCCAGACGCGAAAGCAATTATCTTTGTAGCCATTGCCTTTGAGCGCGCGGCGGATTTGTTTTTCGAGGTCTTTGAACGCCGCCGGGTCGCGGAAGAACGACGTGACCGAAATCACGATATCTTGAAACAGCGTTTGTATCTCTTGAGGATGCCGGTCGAGAAACTCGAGGTATTTTTCGAGCGTTTCGATGCGGTTGGCGACCATCCGGCGCTGAAGGCGGCGCCTGACCGTGTTCGGCTTGTACTGCATGAAATCGATGTTCGTCTCGGCTTTGATTTTCGAGAGAATCATCGCGTAAGGGTCGTTGGATTTGCTGCCTTTCAATGTTGAAGCGAATCCGTCGCTCAGCGGCCCTAAACGATTCAGGGCATCGGCCAGCTGTTCGGGGCCGCCGAGAACGTCGATCATTCCGGTGTGCACGGCCGCCAGCGGCATGCCGTCATATTTCGCGGTCTCGGGCTCTTGGGCCATCGTCATGCCGCCCGCGCCTTTGATGGCTTTGATGCCTTCGGAGCCGTCGGTTCCGGTACCCGAGAGAATGATGCCGATCGCGCGCTCGCCGGCGCCTTCAGCCAGGGAGCGAAAAAACAAATCAATTGAGGGCTTGGGCCCGACCTTCGAAGATGGCTTACGAAGCGTCAGGCGGTCGTGCTGTAGAAAGACGTCGGTGTTCGGCGGCGTAATATAGATAGTGTCGGGCGCCGGACTCTCGCCGCTTTCGACCTCTTTGACCCGAAGCGGAGTCTCGCGGCCAATCAAGTCGACGAGCATGCTGCGATGCTGAGGTGAAAGGTGTTGGGCGATGATGACCGAGCTGTGTTTGAGCCCTTTGAGATTCGTGACCAGCGTACGGAGAGCTTCGAGCCCGCCGGCGGAGGCACCGACGCCCACGATCAGGTGCGCGCTCTTCGCGTCATGGTCAAATTTTTCAACAGTTTTTGTAAGAGAGACGCTCGGCTTCGATGCAGCACCGTCGCTCTTGCCGTTGTGGCCGTTAGGCTTTGCCGCCCCGTTTCGGTCTAAACTTAGTTTCGTTTTACCGTTAGATTTCGGGCGCGTAGACGCGGAAAGATTTCTTCCGCGCGATGATTTTTGAGCTGATTTGGTTTTTGCCGCCGTCTTTATCGACATAGTTTTTGTGTAAGAGTTTGAACAATTTCCTCGATTTCTTATCGGATGTCGACGTCTATCGGACCTCGGAAGAATTGTTGCCTAATCTTAACATTCCCATTCGGGTGCGGGGCTCCGGCTCAAATTAAAACATATTACGTTTACTTTTGGCGCGGGTCGGTCAAAGGCTGAATTTAAATTTAGGCCCGGGGAGCAAGTGCACCCCAGGCTGAGCCATATTAAATTTTGCTTAAACGGCCTGCGACTGGTCCCGGCCGGTGCCTGTTTCTTTTGCGGATTTTCGCCCTAAAAATCGTCCGAGAATACCCGCGTCCTGGCCGTCGGAGGCTTTGATTTCAATCTTTCGCGGTTTGGCCATTTCAGCTTTCGGGACCGCGATTTCGAGTACGCCGTTTTCGAACCGGGCCTCGATTTTGCCGGCATCCGCGCCCGCAGGCAGGGTAAACGCGCGCTCGAATCTTCCGTAAGCCCGCTCGGTGCGGCCCTCTTTGAATCGCCGTTCGTCTTTGCGCTCGCCAGAAACCACCAGCCGGTCTTCGAGCACTTCGATGTTCACGTCGTTTTTGGAAAGGCCAGGAAGATCGAAGCTGAGCACGAAGTGATCGTCATGCTCTTCAACGTCGACCGCGGGGGAGAAGCTCGAAGGCTCGGCCGTATGTTCGGGTACATTGAATTGCGAGAAGAAGCGGTCCATATCGTTCAACAAAGAAAAGGGGCTTCGTTCTCCGCGCCAAAACTCTAATTCACGTCTCATGATGAAACCTCCTCATGAGACCAACATGTGTCGGGAGCCGGAGGTGTCAACCCCCGGCCGCGAGATGGGCCGCTCGCACCTGTAAAAACAAGGCGAACAATGCGTTCGTAAAGCGAAGGCGGTCGAATTTGATGAATTTGTTTCCTGAGACCGTCGTCGCGTGGTCGAGGCCTTCGACCGCGACGTAATGGCCGCCGGGCAGAACGGCGCTCTTCCACGGAACGAGCCCGTCGCTCTGCACGCCCATCTTTTGGAGCATGATGTTTCGCGAGAACTCGAACATGGAGTCTTGCTTTTCGGGGTCGTCGTTTTTATGGGAGCCGAACGAGAGAATCGGGATCGCCGCTTGAATGGCCTGGATCATTTTTTGGTTCTCTTGATACCAGGCGAGGCGGCGTTTGATCGTGAGATCGCGAAGCGACTCTCCGCTTCCGCCCATGACGGCGAGGCAAACGTCGGCAACCCAGTTCCACGGTTTCGTGGTCGAAAGGTAATCGGCGACCGGAGTACCGAGGTAGGGGCTTTGCATGGCGATCATGCCGACGAGTTTTTTCGTGAGGGCGGGATTATTTACGAGCGCCATCAGCGCATCGACGCCGCCTTTGCTGTGCGTGAGAAGCAAAATCGGTTTGGTTTGTTTCGCGAGATTGGCCGCGATGACTTTCGAGTTCTTGAGACTCGACTCCTCGGTGTCGAGGCGAATGCGCTCGAACTCGATGCCGGAGGCCTTCAGCCAGCGCATCTGATCGTCATAGTACTCGTACTCGCCGGTGATCTTTTTGATGACCTTGCCCACGACTTCAACGTAGTTGGCCATGATCCCTTCGATGAGCACGACTTTGACGTTCTTGAGGTCGGCCGCGACCTGGGGCGTGTTCTGCAGCAGCTTGAAATAGTGTTCGGTCAGGTTGATGCCCTGAGGCTGGTATTTGGTGAAGTCGAGATACTCGGCGCCAGTGTCGGCGCGGCCGGTGATTGAAACGGTGAGTACAAAAGCAAAAGAAAGAAAAGTTCGAAGCACGATCCACCCCCTCAGACGTAAACTTTACCGGCCATTTGACGGGTAGGTAAAAACCTTCGTCGCGAGACTGGACCATGGGCCGGTCCAGTATGAATCGGGCTGGCCGCTTGGGATACTTGGACCAACAGCCACATTGATACCAAGGAGGTCATCATGGCAAAAGCAGAGAAGAGCGCTCAACCCGCGGCCGTTTCCACCAATCGCGGCGGCGGCTGCCTCGCCGAGGGATGCTCGAAGAACGCCGAGCGCGCCGAGTTTTGCACTGAGCACTTCAGATGGTTCAAACTCGGTCTGATTACGCGCACGGGTGCGCGGGCGAAAGATTTTGACAAGAAGTTCATTCAGCACGGAAGATCTCCCACGATCTAGGCTTGAGGGTTTCGCCGGAGCGAAACCTAAACTGGGGTTTCGCCGCAGCGAAACCCCGCCCCAACCAACGCGGACCTCGAGAATATGAGCATGATTAGGTTGTTCGTCACCGGTGGAACCTTCGACAAAGAATATGACGACATCAACGGCAAGTTGTTCTTCAAGGATACGCATGTGCAAGAGATGCTCAGGCTGGGCCGCTGTTCGCTCAAGGTCGATGTCCGCACGCTGATGATGATCGACAGTCTCGACATGACGCCGGCCGACCGCGATCTCATCTTGCGGAGCTGTCAAGGCGCCTCGGAGAGCCGGATCGTGATCACGCACGGCACCGACACCATGGCTGAAACCGGCAAGGTACTCGGCGCGGCGATCAAAGACAAAACGGTGGTGCTGACGGGCGCGATGATACCGTACAAATTCGGAAGCTCCGACGGCCTCTTCAATCTGGGCGCCGCGATGGCGTTCGCGCAGACGCTGCCTTCCGGCGTGTACGTGGCCATGAATGGCCGCTATTTCAACTGGAACAACGTTCGCAAAGACCGCGAGACGGGGCTCTTCCGCGAGCTCTGAGCCGCCTTTTCACGGCTCGAGACCGACCGCTTTTAGCCATTCCGGCGTCGGGGGAATCAGGCGGCGGGCTTTCATGTCGAAAAGAGCCATCTTCATCGTCATCGAGGTGCAGAGCTCGCCCGCTTCGTTTTTCATCTCCTGCAGCAGAATGCCGACTTTTCCGTCGTAGGAGGTGACCTGCGACTCGATTCTGATTTTCTGGCGCAGCTTGAGCTCGCGCTTGAACTGAAGGCTGAGCTCGAGAATCGTGGGGCCGATCTGCAACTCCTGCACACGTTGATACCCGTAGCCGCGTGCCGTAATGAACTCCCATCGTGCCTCTTCGAACAGGACCAGGTAGGTCGCGTTGTTCATATGGCCGAATGAGTCGAGATGAGTTTCTTTGACGGTGAAGTCGTACGTGTGCCGGAGCCAATTCATGTTTCAAGCCTAGATGCGCACGCAACGGAATGTCCAGCGGCAAAGTGTCGGTATTTTCTAAAAGTCCCGGTTGAAATGCGGGCGTGAGCTGGCGGAACATCACTCTCATCAGGAGGCATAGACATGAATCTCATAATCAAATCTTGCATCGTGGCCGTCGCGCTCGCGGCCTCAGTCACGGCTCATGCAAAAGTCGTTGAGCAGCGAATCGAGTATAAAGACGGGGACCAAGTCCTCGAAGGGTGGCTCTATCGCGATGACGCCAAAAAGGGCGTTCTACCCGGCGTGATCGTCGTTCACGAATGGATGGGTGTGGTCGAGCATACGAAGTCGCAAGGGCGAAAGCTGGCGGAGCTGGGCTACGCCGCTTTCGTCGCCGACATTTACGGCAAAGGCATTCGGCCGGCGAATACCGATGAGGCGCGCGCGCAAGCGACGAAGTTTCGCTCCGACCGCCCTCTGCTTCGTCGCAGGGCCCAAGCGGCGCTCGACACAATTCGCTCACAGAAGAGTGTCGACAAGAAGCGCATCGCCGCGATCGGTTTTTGTTTCGGCGGTACCACGGTGCTGGAGCTCGCCCGCAGCGGTGCCGAGCTCAAGGGTGTCGTCAGCTTTCATGGCGGCCTGAATACCCCGACGCCTGACGACGCCAAGAACATAAAAGGCCAGGTGCTCGTCTTGCACGGCGCCGACGACCCGAACGTTCCTCCTGAAGAGGTTCAGGCATTTCAACAAGAGATGCAAAAAGGCAAGGTCAACTGGCAGCTCGTCGCGTTCGGTGGCGCGGTCCATAGCTTCACGAATCCGGCCGCGGGCAACGACAACTCGAAAGGCGCCGCCTACAATGCCACAGCCGACAAACGCTCTTGGGAGGACATGACGGACTTTTTCAAGGAAGTCCTCTGATCCGGCAGCCCCTCTTATGGTTTCCGACGAAATGACCGATTGCTCAAGGCTCGGTCATTTCGTTTTTAGATCGCTTCAGTTCGAAATTTGCCGTTTCCGCAAATATTCACGGCTCGACCACTTGCGATTGCGCCGGGAAGTCTCAATGTTTCTTATGGAATCGTCCACATATCGTGGCGAAACGCGCACTAGGATTGTGTGAGGGCTGACGCATGCTATTTCAAGACCGTTACGACGCAGGACGAAGGCTCGCGGGAGAACTGAACGGACTCAGCGGCCGCAAAGATTTGATCGTGTTGGGGCTACCTCGCGGCGGAGTGCCGGTCGCATCGGAAGTCGCGCGCGGACTCGGCTGCCCGCTAGACGTGTTCACGGTGAGAAAACTCGGCGCTCCGGGGCAGGAAGAGCTGGCGCTCGGCGCTATTGCCCCAGGGGGAGTTCGCGTGTTGAACCCCGAGATCGTCGATGCTCTCGCCATTTCCAGGCCTGAGATCGACGTGATCGCCCAGCGGGAGCAGCGTGAGCTCGAGCGCCGCGAACGTGTGTATCGCGGCGGCCGCGCGGCTCCGCGAATCGACGGTAAGACGGTAATCCTGGTCGACGACGGCCTTGCAACCGGCGCCACAATGCGAGCGGCCGTGTTGGCGGTTCGGCAGCTTCGGGCACGTGAAATCATCGTCGCGGTTCCGGTCGGCGCTCGGTCGTCTCTGGAAGCGATGTTGAACGTCGCTGACAAAGTCGTATGTCCTGAAATTCCTCCGAATTTCTTCGGAGTCGGTCAGTGGTATTTCGATTTCACCCCGACGACCGACGATGAAGTCCAGGACCTTTTGAAAGGAGCAGCTGTGAGAGACGAAATGCAAGACGGACTATCGATTTCGGGCGACGGCCACTTCGTGACCATTCCGGTGGGCGAGGACTCCGTCGAAGCCGAGCTCATGAAACCCGCGGGTGCCATGGGTTTGGTCATCTTCGCGCATGGAAGCGGCAGCAGCCGCTTCAGCCCGCGCAACATCTCGGTCGCCCGCGATTTGAATCGCGCGGGGTTCGCGACACTGCTCCTCGATTTGCTGACCAAACGTGAAGCGGCTTATGACGAAGCCTCCGGCGGAGAGCTGCGGTTTTCGATCGGATTTTTGAGCGAGCGCCTGATTCAAGCCAGCCAGTGGGCACGCGCGCAGCCAGATCTGCGCGAGCTGCGTACCGGCTACTTTGGCGCCAGCACGGGGGCGGCCGCGGCGCTGGTCGCGGCGGGTAGAGACCCTAAGAATATTTGTGCCGTCGTTTCGCGGGGCGGACGGCCCGATATGGCGGGCTCGATGCTCGCGCGCGTAAAGGCCCCCACGCTTTTGATCGTCGGCGAACGCGATTATGGGGTCATTGAGCTCAATCAGGTCGCGCTGACGCAGCTGAAGTGTGAAAAGTCGATGGTGTTGGTACCGGGCGCGACGCATTTGTTCGAAGAAACCGGCGCGTTGAAACACGTGTCGCAGCTCGCATCGGATTGGTTCACGACCCATCTGGCCGTGCCGGCGCGGATTCGCCGGAGCGTGTGAGCTAGGACGTGGCGAGATGAACCTAAACGGCGAAGCTTACAAACAGGCGTTGCAGGAAAGGGCGGAGCATCTCGAGCCGATGCAAGGACTGCCGAGTCTCATCGACAAAATCAAAGATAAGCGCGTCGTCATGCTCGGTGAATCGACCCACGGAACCGAGGAGTTCTATCTCTGGCGGAGACTCATCACCGAGAGGCTCCTGCGCGACCATGGTTTCGCTTTTGTCGCCGTTGAGGGCGACTGGCCGAATTTGCAGGTTTTGAACGCCTATATCACGCGCGGAGAGTTGGAGTCGGCTGCGCATGCTCAACGAAAGATTCACCGCTGGCCCACATGGATGTGGTCAAACTATCAGATTGAGAAGCTCGCAGAGTGGATGCGAAAAGAAAAACGCGGCTCGATTTATGGGCTCGACGTCTACTCACTCTTCGATTCCATCCAAGCCGTGCTGGGCTATACGCGCAAACTGAGCCCGCTCGTCGCCGACGCCATTCGGGAGCGCTACGCCTGCTTTGACCGGTTCGGGGGCGACGAGATCGCGTATGCGCGCTCGCTTTTGAGCTACCCCGAAGGCTGTGAACGACAGGTCGTAGACAATCTGATGGAGCTTCTGCGTCTCCGCGTGCAAGACGGCCGCGCGGTCGAGCCGAAGCTTTTCGACGCGATTCAAAATGCGACCGTCGTCGTGAATGCCGAAAGGTATTATCGCGCAATGCTCGCCGGTGACGAGAGCTCCTGGAACATTCGCGACGCTCACATGACCGACACGCTGGAGCTGCTTCTGAAGCAGGCCGGTCCCGAATCAAAAGCGGTGGTTTGGGCTCACAACACTCACGTCGGTGACTACCGAGCCACCGACATGGTGGCGAACGGCTATGTCAACCTGGGTGGCTTAGCGCGCGAGCGCCTGGGCCGCGAGAACGTCGCGCTCGTCGGATTTTCGAGCCATGTGGGCACTTTGCTCGCCGCCCGCGCCTGGGGCGCGCCGCCAGAGGTGATGACGTTGCCGGAATCGCGCACTGATTCGCTCGAATGGCATTTGCACGAGCTCGCGGCCGGGCTCGGTGCGCCCGCGCTGTTCATCACGCCGGCAGGCGACGAACGTCTTCGCGAGGTACGCGGCCATCGCGCGGTCGGCGTCGTTTACGATCCCGAGCATGATCGGCGGGGGCATTACGTACCGACGATGCTGAGCGAGCGCTACGATGTCTTGGTTTTCGTCGACGAGAGCCGCGCGCTCCAATCGGCGGTGCCGATCAGAGTCGCGGGCGATGTCCCCGAGACTTGGCCCTCGGGGTTTTGAATCGAATCAATTCTGTGTTTCGGGCGTCGGAATCTCACCGGGCGTGAGCACGCATTTATATTCGCCGCCGGTGAGTGAAAGCACGCCGTTCGGGGTGCTGGTTACGTAGTAAATCTTGTCGTTGTTCTGCTCGAACGGGTAGCTGACGGTGAGAACCTGGCGTTCGTACATGTAAAAGCTCGTGTACTCGTCGTCGATGTCTCCGGTCTTCACTTTCTTCCAAGAGCGAAAAACGTTGTTCGACTGGCCCGTTGGCGCTTGGAACTCCCAGATGTAGGCGACTTTGGATGACGGGTTCGTGTAGGTGCAGTCGGCATTCCATACGCCGACGACGTCGAGCGCCTCATTCTGGCAAGACGATGCCCCCATGGTGAACATCGAAAGCATGACGAGCGCGATAAGCATTGTGCTTCTCATGTGATCCTCCATAGAGTGATGTTTCACAAAACACGGCTCGCGCGGTAGACCAGGAATTCAAGTCCAGTCCAGTCAAGTTTTTGACGTTCACATTCGTTTCGCTGATGCCACCCTTAAGCAAACATGCGCGTAAAGGTCCGGGAATGCCGCATCGGTGGCGGTTCGCACGGGACGAAGGTTGAATTTTGACAGGACTGTTTGCCCGTTTTTGAACCCGTAAGGAAAACTTGAATTGTCCACGAGGAAAAAATTTCCAGGCTCTATGGAGGGGGATCATGTTTATAGTTCAAGCGTTTCAAGAAGGCGGGCCATTCATGTATTTGATTCTGGCCTTCGGCATCTTCACCGTCGCGTTTATCAGCGAGCGCGCGCTGTTTTTGTACCGAAAGGTCCAGACCGTTCCCGCCGGTTTCAGGCAAAAAGTCGCCGAGTACGTCGGCCGCGGTGATTTCAGGGGCGGTGAGGCCTACGCGCTCAATACCCGGACCAGCGTCGGGGCCGTCGTGGCCGCTGGACTTCAAGTTCGTGCCCAGCATGGCGGAGACGAGCTGGTTCAAGCACGCATGGATGAGACACTCAGCGCGGAGATTCACCGCATTGACCGCCGCACGGGCTTCTTGGCGATGTTCGGTAACGTCGCGACCTTAGTCGGTCTGCTCGGCACCATCGCCGGCATGATCCACTCGTTCTCGGCGGTCGCCCAGGCGAACCCGATGGATCGCGCGACGCTGCTATCAAAAGGTATCTCGGAAGCGATGAATTGTACGGCCTTCGGTCTGTTGGTCGCCGTTCCTGCGCTCGTCGCGTACGCGGTCTTCCAAAATAAGACCGACAAGATGGTGAACGAAATCACCGACGCTTCGACCGAGATCTACAACGATATCGTTTACTACTTCGACCGCGGCACCGCGAAGACGATCCCGAACAGCGTTTTGAGAGAAACCACTCAGCGCCAGATCGAGGTCTAACGATGGCTTCAGTCGGGGGTCAGCCCAATCAGGGCGGAAAGAGAAGCCTGGACGCCGAGATCAATCTCGTGCCGTTCATCGACCTTCTCTCCATGTGCATCTGCTTTCTGTTGATGACTGCGATCTGGGTCGAGGTCGGCTCGATCGAGATTCGCCAGATTCTCGGAACCGACGCCTCGCCCATTCAGAAAGAGTCACTCGATCTGCAGATTCGCCTCGCCGCGAACAAGTCGATGGACGTGACGCTCGAGAAAGCAGGAAAGGCCGTGCAGTCATTCAACATCGAAGCCGACGGTTCGGCGCTGAAACTCTCGAAGCTCGGCAACTACATGGCGCAGCTCATGGGCGCCATCGTGAGCCCAGATGGCACTTCACCTGACTTGACGGCGCGGGTGATTCCGACCTCGGCCGTCAATTATGCCGAGCTGGTTTCGGTTCTCGATATCGTGAAGGGTTACGGAGTTTCGAATTTGGCCGTCGTTCCCGTGAAGGAGTGAGCATGTTAGGCAATCAGGTTTTGCGCGTCGGAACGTTCAATAAGCACTTGGTGGCGCGCAAACACAAGAAGAAGAACTACAAGAAGATCATCGTGGCGAGCCTTACGCTGACTTCGATGGTCGACATGTTCAGCCTTCTCGTGATCTTTCTGCTGCAATCGTTCTCGAACTCTCCGGAAGTCATGGCGCTGAGCAAAGGCATCACGTTACCAGCCGCTGTGACTGCGGGGGCCTCTATCGACGCCCCGGTGCTCGCGATCTCGGGCAGCGAAGTTGTACTCGACCAGAAGCTCATCGGCGAGCCTGCGAAAGTGCTGAGCGCGCCGCAGCCGCTGCTGACGCGCCTACAGGATCTTCGCGGCACTTGGCAAGCGGCGCATCCGACCGAAAAATTCACGGGCGACATTCATTTGCAGGCGGACCGCGATCTGCCGTCGACTCTAGTTTCGCAATTCATAAGCATCTTGATCAGCCAGGGCTACTCATCGGTTCGTCTGGCCGTGGCATCGGGAAGCGGAAAATGACGGGCGGTCGTCGGATGAATCAAGCGAACATGAGCCCAAATCAAATTGGTCAACCCGTTTCGAACGCAACTCAAATCGGTCAACCCGTATCGCACCCGATTGGGCCGGAGCGAGCCGTCTTAAACTCGGCCGCCTCGAAACCTGCCCGAGTGCCGCGCCAGGCCCGAGGTGTTTCGGGAACGGCATTCGCCGTCGCCGCGCTATTAGTCGCCGGAATGGCATTGCCCCTCGATTTGGCTCACGCCATTTCGTCGCGCGAGCTCGCGCAGGAGCAGGAGTTTCTCTACAAGCGTCTCTCCGATAAGGATCCCTTGAAGCCCGTCATGGCGCTTCGTTTGGCGGACCTGCTTTTCGATGCCTCTACGGAAGTCGACAAGTCCGGCGAATTCACCGAGAAACAGGTCAAAGAGATGGAGGCGAGCCGCGTGCGCGCGATCGATCTCTACGAAAAATCGCTGAGCGGCTTCGGCGGGCAGTTCCCGAAGCCCAAAACCGCCGATGCCCAACGGATCGAGTTTCAGCTCGCGCGCCTCTATAACGATAACGGACAATTCGATCGCGCCGACAAGATCTGGGAAAAGCTCGCGGCACAAACGACCGAGCCGAAGCTTCGCCGCGAGTCTGCGCTCCGCCGGGCCGAAAAGCTCGAGCTTTCAAATGATCGCGGCGAGCTGGTGCGCGCCCGTAAGTACTATGATTCCGCGGTCGCCGCTTGCGGCGGGAAAGACCTTTGCTCCTATATATACTATCGCCGCGGCTGGGTTTCGCACCGTCTGGGCGAGAGCGACGCCGGTCTCAAAGACTTACTGAAGGCTCTCGAGGGTTCGGACAGCGCTGCCGCTCAAGACATCATCAAAGAAGTGGTCCTGTTTCTGGCCCACAGTTCGTGGTCCGCTGAGAAGGGCGCGGCGCTGGCCGAGAAGCTCGGCGCGCAATTCGGCAAGCCGGAGCTCCTCGAACAGCTTTCTCACTCCTATTTTACGGCCGACAAACGCGCCCACTATAAACTCGTGGTTCAGCGCCTCAACGCGCGTTCGGCCAAAGTCGATCGCCTGGTCGCGCTCATCGAGCATGATTACTCCGAGAAGAACGTTCCCGCGATGAAGGGCCATTTCGCGACTCTGCGGAAAACGCCGGCCGACTCTTTCACTGAACCCGCGAAGAAGGACGAGACCGAAAAAATTCTCTATCGCCTCATCGTGCAGTGGGACGGCGAGCTCAATCGCAATCCGCAATTCAAGGAGATCTTCGATGAAGGCGTCGCTCTTTACGGCCGCGTTTATCCTAACGGCCCGCAGATCGACAAGGTCATCGACGGGTGGCTTGCGGTCGAAGCCGACCTCAATAAAAAGATCGCGCGGCTGAAGACCTGGGCTACCGAGCACGCGGGCAATGCGGCTCGCGCGGATCGCCTGCGCCGCGCGCGGCTTGCGATCGCCGTGAAGGCCAAGAACAACGCCGTTATCCTCGAAGAGTCGGCGCAGCTGGCGCAGACGGCCACGAAGGAAGAAGACCGGCGCCTATTTACCTACCAACAAGGCCGGGCGTACTACGAACAAAAACAGCTGGAGCCCGCCCTCGCGATCTTTGTGAAGCTCGCTCAGGTCGGCGTCAGCAAGCCCGATTCGAACGCAATCTACAGCCAGAACATCGCCCTCGACATTTTGGCGAGCCAGAAGCGCTACGACGAGCTTCGCGCTCAAGCAGCCACGTGGCTGGGTTCGGCCGCGCTCGCGAAGTTCGCGCAAGATGACGCGTCCCTCGCGAAAGAGCTCGCCGACATGAAAGCAATTTCCGAGAAAGCGCTCTTTGAGAAGTCGTCAGCTCAGGCCAACAACGACAGCCTCAAGACCTTCAAAGAGTTCTGTCTTGCCGACAAGTTCCTGCCGAAATCTTGTGAAAACGCCAAGACACTCGCGGTCCAGCAAAGGGACCAGGACAGCCTGATCGCGATTTTGAAGAAGACCGGTAAGAAAGACGAGCTGACCTCGGAGCTCGAGTTCGGCG
>DASUEL010000616.1:0-5138 GCA_036275095.1 Bdellovibrionales bacterium | reverse complement strand
TTGGTGGCCATACGTATCGTTGAACTTTTTGAAGAAGTCGATGTCGGTCAGAATCAGTGACAGCTCATGATCGTGCCGTTTCGCCAGGTTGAAAAACTCGGTCATGCGGTTTCTGAAATGGCGATGGTTGAACACGCCCGTCATACCGTCTTTAATGGCGAGCTCGGTCGCCTTTTCGAGCTGCGCTTCACGCTCGTCGAGTTTCTTTCCGAGCGTCACGAAGTAATCGGCGAGCTGGCCGACTTCGTCGTTGGTTTTGATGTCGGCCTGAACGTTATAATTGCCGGCGGCGATATTTTCGGTCACGAGCATGAGTTTTTGCAGAGGCGCAGTCAGCGTCTTAGAGAATAGAACACCTATGATGATCGCGATACCGACGACGTCGAACGCGAACAGCACCGTATTGAAAATGATTTTCTGCATACCTTCGAACGCGCGGCCTTTGTCGGCCTGCGCGACCAAGATGAGCCCATAGCCGATCTTATAAAAGTTGCCGACGTAGCTCTTGTCTTCGCCGTCGACGTTGCGACTGAACTCCATACCGCCTTCGCGGAACGGGTTGCTTTTTGCTAGCTCGAAAATTGGAAGATCATTGACGAATTGGCCCACCTTACTGCGATCGACGTGCATGACGACGTTACCTCGCTCGTCGACCACGAGCGGTTCATTCACTTCCGACTCCGCCACCGCTTCATAGAGAAATTCTTTACTCACGTTAAACACGGCGAAATAGGTGTTCGCGTTGTCCAGCGGGTAGACGAACGTCAGAAAATTCATTTTGGGATGGTCGACGAAATAGGGATTCTTACGAGGCGCAGCGCTGGAGAGATAGTTGCTGACCTCATTCAGCGAAATCGTCTTCACCGAATCCTCGGTGAGCTGATTTAGACTTAAAAAATCCTTATTGAAAAGCGCGTAAGACTGGCTGAACTCGGTCGGAACCGGTGCCGGCGCAGCGACAGGTGCCGGAGAAGCGGCGGCGCCCGCCTCCGCCGCTGGCGTCGCGCCCGGTGACGGCGCGGGCGAGGCGCCCGCCTGGAGCGCGGGCTGTTCATCGATGACCGGAGTTTCCCCTGCGGCACCTGGAGCCGGAGTTGGCGATGCCGTTGGAGCATTCGCGGCGCGGAACACATTCATCGAAACGAATGAAGCATTGTTCTGAAAGATAACCATCAGAACTTGGGACTTCTCACGGTCTATGCCTTTCAAACCCAACAGCGAAACGATGTTCTGCATGTCGCCAATGATTTCATCAAGGCTCGCTTGAATTTTCTTGGCGATAGTAGAAGTAAAAGTCGAGTTCACCACGTGAATGTACTTGAGCTTGTCGTTCTTGAACTGCCAAACGGCAAAATAGGCGTAAGACGAAATCGAAACGACGACGATACAAAGAATCAGAAGCGAGATCTTTTTCATGATTGAAAAAGGCCGCTTCTTCTTTGCGGGAGTATCCAATTTGGCAGCCGGAGCTTCGGGCGCGGCAGGCGCCTCGACCGGTGGCGGTGGCGCCGGCTGAGTCGGTTCGTCCGTCATGATTCCTCTATGAAAATTGAACCATAACTTCAAAGGGATGCCAAGTTAGCCGGCCTGGACTCGACCAGGCCCCGATGGATGAAAAACTCGGATACGGCTAATAGAGGAGCCGGGTCTTGATACTCGTCGGAAGCTTCGCGATGAGTTTCGACGCATCCTGGGCGTCCGTCTTTTCCATGTCCATCAGAAGGTAACCGATTTGGCTGTTGGTCGCGAGCGACTGCGCTTTGATGTTCGCGCCGAGATCCGAAACGATCTTGTTGATGTCGCGAAGAACGCCTGGAACGTTTTGATGCACGTTCAGCATGCGATGCGCGCCGTCCTGCACTTCCATGTCGATGTGCGGAAAGTTGACCGCTCCGACGGTATTGCCGCGCCTTAGAAAATTCAGCACGGAGTCGGCGACTTCCCGCCCGATGGCCTCCTGCGCTTCCTCGGTGCTTCCACCGATATGCGGGGTCAGGATTACGTTCGGAAGTCCCTGAAGCTCGCTTTTGAAGCTTTCACTATTATTCGATGGCTCCACGGGAAACACATCAATAGCAGCCCCGGCCAAATGTCCAGTTTTCAGCGCTTCGACCAAGTCCGGAATCAAGACGACGCTGCCGCGGCTCGCGTTGATCAAGTAACTGCCCTTTTTCATGCTCTGAATGGCCGAGCGGCCGAACATGCCGATCGTGGAGCTCGTTTCGGGAACGTGCAGACTCACGAAGTCAGAGGTTTTTAGAAGGTCCTCGAGCCGCTCAAGCTGCTTCGAGTTGCCGAGCGGCAGCTTTTTCACAATATCGTAAAACACGACCTTCAATCCAAGGGACTCTGCCAACACGCTGACTTGGCTTCCGATGTGCCCGTAGCCGATGATGCCCAGAGTTTTGCCCCTGACCTCACGAGATCCCTTGACCGATTTATCCCATTCTCCACGGTGCGCCAGCGCGCTTCGGTCGCCTAAGCGCCGCGATAGCGCGATCATCTCGCAGATCACCAGCTCGGCGACGCTACGAGTGTTGCTGTAAGGCGCGTTGAACACCGAAACACCGTGCGCGATCGCGGCGTCCAAATCGATTTGATTCACTCCGATGCAAAAGGCGCCGATAGTCACCAGGTCCGGAGCCGCCTCGAGTACCCGTTTCGTAACGTTCGTTTTTGAGCGAATTCCAAGGACATGAACGCCCTTGAGCTCACGAATCAAACCGTCCTCGTCGAGCGAGGTGTTCAAAACACGCACGTCGTAGCGATCCTTTTCGAAAAGTTGAACCGCTGAAGGATGAATGCTTTCGAGTAGAAGTACTTTTGTCGGCTGGGATGAAACCATGATGTCTCTGGTATAAGTAATTTACGGCGGGTTAGGAACTAAAAAATAGGTTATATGCGTCATGTTGGAACATCATTTGTTTCCACGCGGCCTTGTTTTACTCTGGTGGAGCCATGAGTAGCCGTGAGTCCAACCTTCGCCTCCTCGTCGTCGATGACGATGACCTCGTCATGAAGTCCCTTGAGCTCGTGGTCCCGAGTCAATGGACGCTGATACCAGCGCGCTCCGCCCGCGACATCGAGGGCGACCAGTTCGACGCCGCTTTCGTCGACCTTCATCTCACTGGCGACGTCACGAAGGCCGAAGGGCTCCAAGTCATCAAACAGCTCTCAACCCGGGATCCCCGTCTTGAAGTCGTCGCGATCTCCGGAAATCTCGATCGAGGTCTCATGGAATCGTGTTTGAAAATGGGAGCCTCCCGCTTTCTCGCGAAACCGCTCTCTCCCGAAGAAACCAATCTGGTGCTCGGAAAGATCGAAGCCCTGTTGCTCCTGCGGAACACGTCCACGCGATCGCCTGAAGCTACGCAATGGGTAGGCCGAAGCCCAGCGTCCGAATTCGTTCGCCGCCAGATCGCGCGGCTGAAAGGCGAATCGGGCCCCATACTCATCGAGGGCGAAACAGGAACCGGAAAAGAAATCGTTTCGCGGCTGTTGAACAGCCAAGAGCGACGGGGCCCTTTCGTACAGCTGAACGTCGCCGCCGTGCCCGATGCGTTGTTCGAGTCCGAGCTCTTCGGCCATGTACGCGGCGCATTCACCGGCGCTGACCAGAATAAGATGGGTCTCGCCGAGGCCGCCCACGGTGGCGATCTGTTTTTGGATGAGATCGAAGCCCTGTCGATGCAGGCTCAAGTCAAACTCCTGCGGTTCTTGGAGAGCGGCGAGCTTCGCCGGGTAGGCGCTAAAGACAACATCCGGGTCAAAACCCGGGTGATTGCCGCGACCAACCAGCCGCTCGAGGAGCTCGTTCGCAAAGAGAAGTTCCGCGAAGATCTGCTGTGGCGACTCGGCGGCAAACGAGTGAAGCTCCCGCCTCTGCGCGAGCGTCCCGAGGACCTCGACGACCTCGTCACATTTTTCTTGGAGCAGGAACGGCCGCGTCGTAACAAGTCTATAGCGCCAGAAGCCATGGCGGCGTTGCGCGCCTACAATTGGCCCGGGAACGTTCGCGAGCTGCGCCGGGTACTTGAACAGGTCAGCCTGGTCTCACCATTGCCGATCATCAGAACCGAAGACATTCTCGCGGTTCTGCGGCCCGCGGCGCCGAGCCTCGATTCGTCGAAGCTGGATCTGTCCAAGGGTCTGACCCCGCTGGTTGAAGAGTTCGAAAAACACGTGATCCGAGAAGGTTTAAAATCAACCCGAGACGTCGACGAAACGGCGCGCCTGCTGAAAATTTCCAGATCGAGCATGTATAAGAAGATCAAGGATTATGATATAGACACGTCGGAGCTGCAATGATCGAGACGCCATGGCAAAACCCGATATTCAGAGAGACGACTTATCTCGTTCTCGGAATTCTCTTCTGCGTCGCCGTCGCGCTCTTTCCGTTCCGAAACCGTCACTCCGCGCTCGTCGCTGCGTGGGCAAGCCTGCAGAGCTGGCTCTTTGCCGCGCCGATCATTTTCTTCGCACTCGCCCTCGGACAGCCCTGGCCGCTCATCGCGCTGACGTTCGCCGCCATTCTCGGAGCCAAAGAATTCTTTCAGATCACGGGGATGTACCACCGAAGCTCTTTCGTCTGGCTGACCTATGTCGGAATCACGGGCTCGGCGCTTTGTATCTATTATGGTTATGATCACATCTACGATTTGATGCCCATGTTCGTTCTCGCTGCGTTCGGCCTCGTGCCCCTCTACAAGAACGAATACAAAAACATGGTTCAATACATGGCTCTCAGTTTGTTCAATTTCATATTCATGGGCTGGGCGTTCCTGCACATGGGAAAGATCGTACAGTGGGAGCACGGCGCCCTCATGGCGATCTACATCATCCTTCTGACTGAAGTCTGCGACAACATCGCGCTCGCCGCGAGCCGCTTGTTCGGGCGCAAAAAACTTGCCGACAACATCACCTCGCGCCGCACGATCGAAGGATTCTTCATTTCGTTCATCCTTACGATTCTACTGGCCTACGGAATGCGCCACCTGTTGCCCGACCGCTCGGAGTCCTTTTGGCTGGCTTCGGGGCTCGTCGCGTTTTTGGTCGGCAGCCTCGGCGATCTTTTGTTGGCCGTCATTCGCCGCGATCTCGGCGTAAAAGACCGCGGAGCCTTTATTTTGGGCCGAGGA
>DASUEL010000615.1:0-3633 GCA_036275095.1 Bdellovibrionales bacterium | reverse complement strand
GGCGTTTCCGCCCGCGGCACCCGTCGAAGCCGTGGCGGCTCCGTTGCCATTGGCGGCAGGTTGAGCCGACGCGGCGGGGGCGTTTTTAGCCGCGGCTTCACGCGCGCGCTTGAAATCGAATACTTTGCCGAACTTGATCATGTCGCCCATGTTCGAGGCTTTGATTTTGCCCGACATGAAAGCCGACTGGCCCGAGATCTTGCCTTCGATCATGCCGGCCATCGTCTCGGCCTTCGTGGTGATTTTGCAAGTCGGAGTACCGACGGTGCCCTTCGTGACTTTGCAGGTGCCGTTGTTCACTTCGACCGTGTAGTTGTCGGCGCCTTCGATCATGAAGTGCATGACCGATGACCAGCCGGCGGCTTTGTCGGCGGTGAATGCGACTTCCATGAGCTTGAAGGCCTTGTTGATGCGGCCCGCGACCGAGTTGTCGTCGGCGCCGGCGTCAGCCGCGGCCGCGGCCGGAGCGCCCGCGGTGGGAGCGTCGGCGCAGATGTCTTTCAAGCGCGCCGCGATCTCTTGAACCGTCCAGTTTTCTTTCTTCACGCCTTCGGTGAGAACCGTCTTGTACTCGAAGTAGTGGCCGCCGTGAGCGCCGAAGATCTGGCCGTTGACGTCAGCTGCGAGGTCGGTCGCCAAGAAGACCACGAGCGGGCTGATGTGTTCAGGCTTCGTGTCGTCGGGAACGGCTTCGATGTCCTCGGTCATGCGGGTCTTCGCCATGGGCGCGATCGCGTTGCAAGTGATGTTGTACTTCGCGAGCTCCATCGACCACACGCGCGTCATGCCGGCAATGCCGGCTTTGGCGGCGGCGTAGTTCGTCTGACCGAAGTTGCCTTTGAGGCCCGCGATCGACGAGGTGTTGATGATGCGGCCTGCGATCTTGTTGTCGACGAAGTAGCGGGCGGCGGCGCGGCCGCAGTAGAACGTTCCGTCGAGGTGCACCTTTTGAACGAGGTGCCACTGATCGTCTTCCATTTTGGTGAGCGTTTTGTCGCGCAAGATGCCCGCGTTGTTCACGAGGATGTCGAGGCGGCCGAAAGTCTTCACTGCCGCCTGAATGATGCGCTCAGCACCGGCGACGTCGGCGACCGAGTCGTAGTTGGCGACGGCTTCTCCGCCCATCGCTTTGATTTCGTTCACGACGGCGTCGGCCATCGCGTTTCCGCCGCCTTGACCGTCGCGGGTTCCGCCCAGGTCATTGACGACGACTTTCGCGCCTTCTTTTGCGAACGCCAGCGCGTGGGTACGGCCCAAACCGCCGCCGGCTCCGGTCACGATTACGACTTTTCCTTTGAGCAACATACCATCTCCTTTATTTCCGAATACTTTTGAAATTAACTTGTTGATCATTTCGGTCCCTCATTCTCCCCTGCTTGACCCGTTGGCTCGACAGGGGCTGTTCGCTCGTCCTGCCGCTCGCGCGGCAGGCGGCATGCGGTTGTTACGGGCAACGCTCGATGATCGTCGCCGTGGCCTGGCCGAAGCCGATGCACATGGTGACCAGACCGTAACGGGCCTTACGGCGCTCCATCTCGTGAACGAGCGTCGTGAGGAGGCGCGCGCCAGAGGCGCCGAGCGGATGACCGAGCGCGATCGCGCCGCCGTTGACGTTGACCTTTTTCGGGTCGGCGCCGCACTCTTTCAGCCACGAGATCACGACGGGCGCGAATGCCTCGTTGATCTCGATCAAATCGATGTCGTTGATCGTGAGGCCCGCTTTCGCGAGAACTTTTTGAGTGGCCGGGATGGGACCGGTCAGCATGATCGTCGGGTCGATGCCGGCAACCGCCGTGGCGACAAAACGCGCTTTCGGCTTCAAACCGTACTTTTTGGCGGCGGTCTCGTTACCGATCAGAAGAGCGGCGGCTCCGTCGGAGATTTGCGAGCTGTTGCCGGCCGAAATCTTCCCGTCGGCTTTGAAAGCCGGCTTCAGGTTCGCGAGCTTTTCGAGGCTCGTATCGCGGCGCGGGCCTTCGTCGGTCGTGACCGTCTTGCCGTTCGCGCTGATCGGGACGATTTCAGAAGCGAACTTGCCCTCATCGATGGCCTTCAGCGCTTTTTGGTGGCTCTCGTAGGAAAACTTGTTCAGCTCCTCGCGGGTCATGTTCCATTTTTCGGCGATGAGCTCGGCCGACAGGCCCTGCGGGATGATGTCGAAACGGTCGAGGATGCGCTCGCTCGTGACGGCGGCGTCGGAGCCCATCGGGATGCGCGACATGCTCTCGGTGCCCGCGGCGATGACGAGATCATTCGCGCCCGACATGACGGCGCCGGCCGCGAAGCTTGAAGCCTGCTGGCTCGAGCCGCAAAGGCGGTTGACGGTCGTACCGCAAACCGTGACTGGAAAGCCGGCGGCGAGTGCGGCGTTACGTCCGACGTTCACGCCCTGCTCTTGCACCTGAGTTACGCAGCCGGTGATGACGTCCTCGACGAACTCCGCTTTGATGTTGGTCTTCTTGACCAGCGCCGCGAGAACATCGGCGAGCAAATCGTCGGGACGAACGCCCGCGAGCGCGCCGTTGCCTTTGCCAATGGGTGATCTCAATCCTTCGAAAATGTATGCTTCGCTCATAACCGCTCCTTTGGCGCCGACCCGGTCAGTGGATCAGCTTGCTCCTTCTAATTGTTCTAGGTTCGTTCCGTGTTTAAAGTTCTTTTTCGTCAATTGATAGAAATTGGTTTCGTCGACCATGTTCACTTCGACGAGCCCCTCTTCGGTCAGCATCTCGAGAAACCCGTGAATCTCGCGCGCGCCGAGAAAGGTGTTTACCGGGTCCATTTCGCCCCAAACCTGCTGAGTCAGGTCGAGAATGTTCGCGGGCGCCTCGGCCGCCTTCAGCTTTTCAATCAGCTTCACGCGGCGCTTGCTGGCGCTATCGTGAATGCGCTTAATCATGGCTTTGAGATCGGTGAAGACCTCGCCGTGCCCGGGCATGACCAGCTTCACGGGCAAGTTTTCGATCGCCTGCATTCCGTCGAGATAATCCTTCAAGCCGCATAGGCGCTCGCCGCGCGGCTTGAGATAAAGCGTCGGGTTCGGCGTCACGTCTTCAAGGACTTGGTCGTTCGAGAACAAAAACCCGCGCTCGGGCCACCACAGGCAGACCAGGCCATCGGTGTGGCCGCGGCACAAGATAGCCTCGAGCTCGATGCCGCCCACCTTGAACTTGCCCGGAGGATACGGAACCAGCTGCTCGACGGGAATCCCGCCGCCGTGGCGGAGCGCCTGAACGATTTTCGAGCGCATCATCGTGACGATATCGCGGGGCACGCCCCACGTGACGATGATCGAGCACAAAATATCGCGAAGCTCCTCGCGATACGCGTCGGTCGCGCCCACCATGTACCACTCATACTCATGGCAATGGACTTTCAGGTTTTTGTTTTGGGCCGCGAGCCTCGAGGCCAATCCGATGTGGTCAGCGTGGTTATGCGTAACCAGCACCGCGCCTAAATCGGCGGTCTTGAGGCCGATGGAGGCGAGGTCCTGGTTAAACTCAACCCACGTCGCTTCGTCGGAGGTGCCGCCATCTATCAGTATTGGCACGTCCGCCAAAATGAGAAAGCCATTCACTGGAGGAATGACTTTCACCGGCGCCTTGTAGGTCAGCTGGTAGATTTTCGGACCGG
>DASUEL010000614.1:0-12282 GCA_036275095.1 Bdellovibrionales bacterium | reverse complement strand
CGACTTTCGCGAAAAAGGCGAAGTCGCCTTGAGTGTAATAAAGCGGTATGTCCAGGCGGAAAAACTGCACGAACTGGCTTTTCGCGAGCCACGAGAATAGCTCGGTTCGAAACGGCCGCGCTGACTTGAAAGTGCCGCGGTAAACGAGCTCCCCGCTTACGTCTTCGAAGTAGGGCTTGCGCGGGCCCCAAACTCCCGTCACCGACATCGCGCCGAAGACGCGGTTTACGTGGTCGTCGATGAACGTGTACACGGCAAAGCCTTGCTGCTCGGCGATTCCGTTCCAATACTCCGGGTCCATACGAGCCCGTTGTAAAAGGTCGGCGGGGCCGTAACCGATTGAGCCCGAATTGTAAACCCGCTCGTTTTTTGCGAGGCGGCCATAGGCCGAAGCGAACGTCTCCTGGGCGGCCACGCCTTCTCCGAACGTCATTGAGCAGCCGAGAAACAACGCGTGCCGGGCGGCGGCTTTTTCGGATTCACCTGGAATCACCCGCCGGCGAAACTCGTCGATCGTGTACGTGACGTCGTAAACGGTTTCACCCGTCACCAGCTCCATGCGCGCACGGCTGGTGCGCCCGGGCGTCGCGGCCATGAAGCCGAACTTTTCGCGATATTCGAGATCATAGAAGCCGGGCGCGATTTTTTGCGCGTCTTTTACGAGACCCAGCCTGCTGTCGTAGGGAACCGGCGGCTCGGCGGCGGCAGGCAACGAGGACATCGACTCAGGCACTTCGAAGCGGCGCTCGCCACCCGGAGCCTCACCAAGCACCCGGCCCTTGTCGCGGCTCAACGCGATGGAGTTTCTCCACTCCGATCTGTTCGCGAAATAAAATATGGTTTCGTTGAGCGCGAGGGTCGCAAATACCGATAGCACCGCGAGCAGCCAGTTTTTCACGCGCCTGCCTCGTCTATTCGGCGGCGCAGGACCTCACTCAGCTCCACTCGTTTGGAGCGGAAGGCGGGGTCCCGCACTAGATTGCGAAGCTCTTCCGGATCGCTCTCGAGATTGAAAAGCATGTAGGGCTCTCCGTCTTCATTGGCGGCGAGTTTCCAGCCGCCTTCGACGATCATCGACTCCCGCGCGAACTGCGAGAGAGCCGACCTCTTTCGACGGGGCCCGGGGCCACGCAGGAGCGGAACCAATGATTCCGCGCGCCCGCAGGCGGCCCTCACGCCCGCCAGCTCGAGAATCGTGGCGCCGACATCGAGCGATTCGACCGGGGCGTCAACATGGCCCACGGAACGCGCGCGCGGGTCGCGCACGACCAGCGGCACGCGCACCGCCTCGTTAAAAAACGTCTCTTTGTAAATGAGTCCGAAATCGCCATTCATCTCGCCGTGGTCGGAATTGAAAATGATGATCGTGTTCTCGAGCAGGCCCCGCCCGTCGAGCGATGCGATCAAAGCCCCGACTTCAGCATCGATCAGGCTGGCCGCGCCCGCGTAATCGGCGCGAAGGCTCTTCACCTTGTCAAGGTCGCCAGCGCCGAGGCGCGCTGACTGCCGAATTCGGCGTACGAGCGGCTCGCTGGAGGGCAAATAATCGAAACGGGGTTTGGCAGCCGGCACGGAGCCGGCAGCGTACGAGGCCGCGAACGGCGGCGGAGTATCCCAGGGCTCGTGCGGCCCGGCAAAGCCCACCCAGAGAAACCAGGGCTCAGCTCGGCCGTAAGATTCGATCGCCGCGCGGGCTTGCCGCCCCACGAACCGGTCGTAGTGCAGCTCGTAGCCTAACGGAGAGGGACGAACCGCCAATGGATCGGTCTCGTATCGGTCGCTGAGGTCGGCGCGAAACGCGTCGAGCACACCGGCTTCGCGCCAAGCTTCCGTCATCACCGATTCGGTCGTGCGGCTGGCGCGCGGCCCCCCGACCTCCTCCGCATCGGTGAAACCGATCGACCTCAAGAAATCGCCGTTTTCGCCGAAGTGCGAGCCCGCAACGATGGGCCTGAGGTGGCTCGTGCCTATGAGGCTCGTGCGGTATCCGGAGTCGCGAAGAGCGCGCACCCAGTTGGGCCAGCGCGAATCGAAAGTGTGGGCGCCGTTCTCCCAAACGCCGAGCTCTTGGGGGTACGCTCCGGCGAGCAGGCCGAAACGGGCCGGCACACATGTGGGCGAGACTGAAAAACAGTTCGTGAAAACCGTGCCCTCGCGCGCCAGGCGATCGAGGTTGGGTGTGCGCATCCATGGACTGACGGCCCCAATGGAGTCGGCCCGCTGCTGATCAGTATAAATGAAGAGAATGTTCGGCCGAGGGGCGGCGCTCGAGCTCACCTTGTACCCGATCTAAATATGCAGATAGCCGAAAATTGGAAGCGCCGGAATCTTAACTTTTTTAAGTTTACCGAAGTGGTACCCTTGGGCGCGTGCCTTGGGCGTCGAGGATTTCTTTTTTGCGCGGCGAACCGGCTTCTTCTTGGCCATTCCTTCAAAGGCTGGCAGTTCAAATCAAGTCATGTCAAGCTAATTGGGAAATGCGAAGCTACTGCCTGCTCGCGACTCCCCGTTCGGGAAGCACGCTCATTCATACGATCTTGGCCGAGTACCTGAGGAAAGCTCAGAACGTCACCGGCCTTTACGAGTTTTTCAATCTTCGCCAGCGCGTTCATATTCGCGAGGGCCTTCTCAGGCCCGGTGCCTACGCGAAAGAAGCGCCGCCCCTCGACCTTTATGAGCGGCTCGTGGAGCAGCGCATGCGTATGCTCGACGAGGCTCCAGGCCGTTATTTCTTCAGCGTTCACCCGGGCCAGCTCGACAACCGGCGGTTGTGGGGGTGGTTATTCAAAAACCACCACGTGGTATTCTGCGAGCGCCTGAATCTTTTCGATCAGTATCTGAGCTATTTGATCTCGCTGAAGACCGAGCAATGGAACGGGCCCGCCAGGCTTCACGTGCCCGAGGGCACGCTCGAGCTCAAGCCTCAATACGCCGAACGCATCGCGAACCGCCTCGCCGAATGGTACACGGTCTATCGCGCACTAAAGACGCGCGCGCCGTCTAATCCCGTTATTGTTTATGAAGAGGTCACGCGGGAGCTGCAACCTGAACGGATTTGCCAGGCCGCTGGTTTCAATAAGGCGATACCGCTGGACGAGCTCGAGCTGCCGGTGAAGCAAAATCCCGCGGCTGATGGCAAGCTGAAGTATTTCACCGACCCCGGAGCCGCGCTCGACGGATACCGCCGTACGGCCCTTCAAGACTGGTACCCAATTTGATGGCCTACCTGGTTTACGCGGTCACCTTCATAGCCGGTTTTTGTCTCATGTCTTTCGAGATTCTCGCCAGCCGCCTCATCGAGCCCTACTTTGGATCGGATGTTTACTCGTGGACCAATCTGATCGGCACGTTCCTCGCGGCGATGGCGGCCGGCTACTGGCTCGGCGGCAAAATCGCGCATCGCAAAGCCGGCGCGCGCGGCGCCGCCTACTTTCTGCTCGTCTCGGGATTGCTCGTGGCGGCGGCGCCTCTTTTCACCTATTCCGTCTGCAACTGGCTTCTGACGTTCAATTTGCCGGTTCACTATTTGTCGCTGCTTGCCTGCTTGGTGCTCTTCGCGCCGCCCATGATCGCGCTCGGCACACTGACCCCGTTCGTGATGCGCGAGCGGACGCGCGCCTTCAATGAGGTCGGTCTGCTCGCGGGGCGAATCGGCAGCGTCTCGACGGCCGGTTCTTTAGCCGGCACCTTCTTCACGACTTTCGTTTTTCTGAATTTCGAATCACTCGGCGTGAAAACGTCGGCTCAGCTCGTGGGCGCGTTGCTCTCGGTGAGCGGTTTCGCGCTCGCGCTGGCACTGCGACCCGGCGCAAAGGCGCTCGCGGGCGCGGCCGTATTTTTGGCGAGTAACGCCGCGCTGGTCGCGGGAAGCGCGGGCGTGCTGGTCCCGCCGGTGCTCGGCGCGGCCCGGCTCGTCGCTGAAACCCACAGCCCGTACAACACGCTTCGCGTGCTCGAAGAGCCGTGGCGGCTCGATTCCGAAAAAAACATCAGACGCCTCGTCTTCAAGGGCGGGCACGGCGCGCACTCAGCGATTCTCGTCGACGAAAAAACGAATCCATCCCTGTTTTACTACACCAATCTGCTCACGCTGGCTTGGGGCTTCAACCCGTCGATTCGGCGAATTGCCATCGTGGGCGCCGGCGGAGGCGTGGCCGCGCGCGATCTCTTGCGGTGGCTGCCGTCTTCACGCGCGCCCGGCCTTGAAGTCGATGTGGTCGACATCGATCCGAAAACGTTCGAGCTGGCGAGGCGCCATTTCGGCTATCCCTCCGGCGACCCGCGGCTACGAGACCACGTCGCCGACGCGCGGGTCTTTTTCAGCCGGGCGCAAAAAACGTACGACCTCGTATTTCTGGATGCGATGGGGTCGGATGCGCGCATTCCGCTACATTTGGTCACCGCCGAGTTTTTCGCGCTCGTTCGCTCTCGACTGAGCGAAAACGGCGTCATGCTGATGCACTTTCCCCAATACTCGTACAGCAAAATGCACGAGCGTACCGCGGACGAGCCGACTCGTTTTCACGCGCTTCTCAAGACACTCAGGCAGGTGTTCGGAGACGAGAGCGTGCGGCTGAGCGTTCGGGCCAAGCTCCGTTCTCCTGAGCCGAGACTCGCTGCGAATAAAGACTTCGGCTCAGTGTTTGTCGCGCTCAATGCCGATTCGGCTTTCGATTCACGAAGCGCGGTCGAGGCATTCGCGGGCTTCGAGCCCGATATCGCCGGAAACACCTTAAGCGATTATCTTGCGACACTGCTCGCGCCCGCCGAGCTCAAAGAGCTGGGCGCCGCTTACGAGCGCGTGCCGATGCTGACGGACGACTTGAATCGATTTAATTTTCTCGCGATCGCTCAGTGAGCCGGCCCGAATAAATCGCCAGATGTTTTTGATACGCGAGATCGTGACGAGACTCATACAGCGGCCCCTCGGCGAATTTTGAAACGCCGGCCGCGGCCTTGAACGCCCGGCTGATGCGGTTGAGCATCACCATGTTCGTGTCATTCGAGACCCGTAAATTCTCGCCCGCCGACGTGGCCTGACGGGACGCCGCGCTCAAAATGCGCCGCCATTTTTTTCGAACGGCCGCGGGACCGAAATAGCTCTTGTGCAGATCAGCCCGCGGCGCCCACCCGCCTGAAAGCGCTTGCTCCAAGGCGGCCGCCGCTTCACGCGCGCTCACGACGGGGCGGCCGTCACGCACGCGAACCTCGATGCCGATGGCTCCGCCGAGCCTTACGAAGTCGAGCGAGCCGCCCCATGCGGTCGCGACAGTCGGTATACCCATGGATAGGCCCTCGGCGACCGCGCGCCCATAGTCGTCGTAAGCATACGTCGAGAGCGAAATCGCCGCGTCACTGGACGCAAGACACTGAAGAGCTTCGGCATGCGAAACGTGGCCCGTGAAGCTAACATGCGCGGCTAAACCGAGATTTTTGATGCGCGACTTCAGTGCGCGGGCATAGGACTCTCCGCGCACGAGACCCGCAACAGGGGAATATTCGTCGGCGATCGCGCCGACGAGAAGGAGCTTCAGGCGCTTATCCCTGCGGCGCGCGAGATGAAGCGTTTCGACGAGCTCCAAAATGTTCTTCTGCGGCGTCAAACGCCCTACGTAGGTCACGATTTTGTCGCGCGCCTCAAAACCCAATCGCTCGCGGCAGGCCGCCCGCGCCTCGGCGGTGACTCTCAGCTCTCCCGGCAATATGGGATACGGGCACTGAAAAACGCGGTTGCGGCCCGTCAGCAGCCCGCCCAACGACGCGCGCTCGGCCGTCGAAGGAACGACGAACACGTCGCTCTGCCGAATTGTTTTGCGGTGGAACAGCAGCCCTAAACCAGACGAAGTCGACTGGCTCGCGCTGACGATGACGGCCGGGATTGCTTGCGTCGCGGACGTTCTCCTGAGCGTGCCCAAGAGCTCGAGCGACTGGTACATGTGCGGCAACATGATCAAATGGGACGCGCGGCGGGACAGCTCGTCAATTTGCCTTGACGCCAGTTTCTCACCTGGCCAAAACTCTATGAGTCTGCAATGCAGGCCTTCTAGCGTGCGAATCAACGACGGAAACGTGATGTTGTGGCTTTCCCAGTTCTGCTGCTTGCCGTAGAAGATGTAAGGAACCTTCGTCATTGAAACCTCAAACCGGGGCCGCGTTTAGTAAATGAACCTGAACGAGATCATTCGCATTCACAAGAATACCAAAACTCCGGGCTCGGTAAAGCAATGCTTGGGCGACGGCTATCTCTTGGCTCGAAACCCCGTTTACAGGCGTATTCGCCGATGGGCCACGGCCGAAGGAATCAAATTTCGGCCGAATCCCCCCGAACAGATCTACGCGTTTCCGACGTTGAGCCTCGGCGAGTACAAGCGTCGGCGCGCGATTATGGTTTCAGACAATATCGCCCATTTCCGGCGCCTTCCCAAAGGCCTGCGGGACCGCTTCGGCTTTCGCGAGGTTCACAGCAGCTACGCGCTTCAAAACCGGCTCCTGCACGAATCCAGCCACTGCTTGGCGCACGAACATGCGCTCAAGCTGAGGAACGCCGAGCCCCGCGACGATCGCGAACGCGCGTTCAACGTTCTTTTCGAGGAGTCGCTCGCGAACGCGACCGAGCTGCTGGCGTTTTCGTACGCGGCCGATGATCTCCATTTCGAGTTTCTTCTCATGAACACGTATCTCGCGATGGAGCGCCCGCCGGTCGAGCGGCTGATCGCGATTCGCGAAAAGATGGGCGCGCTGCCGCTGTTCCGGATGCTTGTGTTACTCTCGCTCAAGACCCAGTTTCTCGAAGAAGCCGTTCCCGACACCCAGCTTCTGAAGCTCGCGCGCCTGTTCGGCCCGTCTTCCAAACGCGACCTGCCGGTTTTGCGCGCGCTGCTCGAAATCGTCAAAATGCACGACGTCTTCAAGATCAAAACGGCTCGGGTATATTTTTTGGCTCAGGGATTCGAGAAGCACTTCTTTCACTATCTCGATTTCGACTACATCGAGGCCTTCAGTCGCAGCCCACGGGCGAATGCGATTCTGAAAAAATTCGAGAAAGAGCTCGCGGGACTATGAGCTATTTCGTCGGAATGAATAAATTCGGCCATCACGCCTCGGCCTGCCTCGTGACCCGAAGCCGCGGAAACGACAGCTGCGAAATCTTTCTGAAAGAGCGGCTCACGCGCGTGCGCGCCGATCGAGGCGCCATTGAAGGGCCGCTGTTCGAAATCGCGGAACAGGTCAACTCCGAAAGCGCCTCGTTCTGCGAAAACAGCTATCTCGAGGAGCCGCTCCACTACGAAGAGCGTGCGAACCATTTTTACCCCTACTTCGAGCGCCTGAAATCGCTGAAGCTCGAGCGTACGACGCGAAAGTTCAATCCCTCGATCCGCTTTTTGGGACACCACCGGTGCCACGCCACCGCCGCGCTCTCGGTTTCGCCGTTCAGGAAATCGCTCATCGTCGTGTTTGACGGCACCGGGAGCCTGCATTCGACGTTTTCGAAAGGCGATCCCGAAGCGTCGCTCGTGAGCCGCTTCAAGTCCGAGGGCCCGGCGCTGAAAGACGGCGCGCTCGCGCGGGTCAGCTCCACCCTGTCCGAATCGCTTACCGTTTACACCCAAGACGGGGCGGCCCTCACGCCCGTATACAAATACTGGCAGCTTTTCGACCATAACCAGAGCCGGCGCGGGGTCGCTCACGACGGCGAGCTGCTGTACGGGCTCGGCGCCTTTTATTGCACGATCTCGAAATACATCTTCGGCGACACGCAAGAAGGCGGAAAGGTCATGGGCCTAGCTCCTTTCGGCCGCCCGCTGCCCGTGAAGAACCGGCTCGAGTTCATCCGCGGCCTCGACTGGCGCAAGGCTTTCGTCAAACCCGAGCGCGGAGCGAAAGAGCTCTGGCAGTCCTCGAAGCATCGCAAGCTCTACGCCGACCTCGCCGCGACCGCGCAAGGCGAGTTCGAGCGCGAAACGCTCGCGCTCATGCGCTTTTTGCGGGCGCAGTTTCCTCAATATGAGAACGTCGTGCTGACCGGCGGATGCGCGCTCAACTGCGTGACCAACTGGAAAATCGTCGAGGCCGGCATTTTTAAGAACGTTTATGTTCCGCCGTTTCCGGGCGACGAGTCCGTAAGCCTCGGGGCGGCCCGCCACCTCGTGTACAGCCGGCATCCCGGCGATTGGAAGCCGGTGCCGATGGACGAGCAATCGAGTTTCTTCGGCCCGCGAAAATCGGCTCCGGAAAATCACGACCTCGAAACTCTTTTTGCGGGCTTTGAAGTTTTGAAACCCAACGATATCTGCGCGTTCGCCGCGCGCGAGCTCGCGCGCGGCAACGTGATCGGATGGTTTCAAGGCCGAAGCGAATCCGGCCCGCGCGCCCTCGGAAACCGCAGCCTGCTCGCGAACCCGCTGATCCGCGGAATGAAAGACCGGCTGAACTCGCGCGTGAAACGCCGCGAGGCCTTTCGCCCGTATGCGCCTTCGGTCACGCTCGAGCGGGCGCACGAGTACTTCGCCGTTCCTGAAGGCTTCGAGAGCCCGTTCATGTCGTTCGCGCCGCCCGTTCGCCCGCGCTATCGCAAACGGCTCGCGGAGATCGCGCACGTCGATCATACCGCGCGCCTGCAAACTGTCCGGCGCGAGGGCAACCCCCGCTATCACCGCCTAATCGAGTCGTTCGGCAAGCTCACGGGCGTTTACTGCGTCTTGAACACGAGCCTCAATGTCATGGGAGAAGCAATCGTCGAAACGCCGGCCGACGCCAAGCGGTTTTTAGAAACCTCCGACATCGACGGCCTTGCGATCGGGGATTATTTCATACGAAAAATCGCGCCGCTTAAGACGGAGACCCGAGAGATGCGCGGTACAAGCGCTCGAGCTCGTCGCCGGCGCTGATCGCGGAGCCGTCGAAATAATCGAAAATCAGATGAACTCGGGGCTCTTCGCCGTAGTTCGCGCCGCCGTGAATGATCCGGTTGTTCACTTCGTAAGCTTGACCGGTTCGAAGATGATAAACGCGATCTTCTTCCCAAAACTCCACGCGCGGGTTCGTGGCCAGAGGCACGTGAATTTTATGCGGAAGCTCGGAGCTGTCATCAGAGTCGATGTGCTTGCCGATCACGCGGCCGGGCAGCAGGCGCGCCAGCATGATGCGATTCGTGCGCCCCTCTTTGTAGCCGTAAACAGCGGTGACGTGCGCGATCACCGGCTCGACGACGTCGCGCCAATCGCTCCACGCGTCGAAGTACCGCGCGCCCTGCGCGCGCCAGAGCCGCGCCGGAAAGGCGAGCACGACGTGCTGAGTGTTATTGTAAAACGGCCCGAACTTGTTGGGCTTGATCAGATCGTGGCGCTCCCAGTAGCCGGAATCATTCGCCGTCAAGTCGGCAAGACGCTCCGCGAGCGGGCGAAGCAGGTCCGCGGGGATCTCACACAAATTTTTGATGTGGCCGTCGAACATGGCCATAGTTACCACTCCACCATCGCGTCGTTCAGCAGCCGCTTCGCGCCCGCGCTCAGACCGCTCTCGCAAACCCGCGAGACATAGGCCGCGTCGTCGGCCTCCATCACGTCCCGGTATCCGCCGATCACTCCGCGCCGCACGCGCCGGGCGTCGCGAATCGCCACGTCGTACTCTTCGTCGGGAACTGGCGTTTTCTGTTCTTGCTCGAGCATGGCAGCGAAGCTCGCGGCCGACAAGCTCTGATCGAGAAGCCTGCCGTTCACCGCGACGTTCATGAACCCGAGAATGTCGCGAACCGTCTCGGACGGACTGGTCAGGAGAAGCTCATAGCTCGCCACGTGATGCCGGCGCGACGGGAGCGCCCCGGCCCAGGCGTTCAAAAAGCGCACGTACGTCTCGATGCCGAATTCAGGCGAGCGCAGAAACGCGCCCAGCCCTTCTTTGAACTCACGCTGATGTTTCGTTTTGTGAAAGAACCACGAAACCATGACGTCATGCGGGGAGCGCACGAGCAAAAGCACGGGTTTCGTTCCGTACATCTCCGACGAATAAATCGTATGACTGCAAAGAATCGCCGGCAGACCGGTGACGCCATTGAAGGAGAGAGCCGGAACGCCGCGGCGCAGGCCGCCCATGTAGTTCGGTATGAAAGAAAAAACGGAATCGAAATCGACGGCCGTCTTCAGCTTAAAGCGAAGCCTGAAGTAGTGGGCCAGAATGAATCGCAAATACGTGCGGCCGCACTTCGGGAACGAGCACAAAAAGTACAGATCGCGGGATCCGAGCAGCTCTGATTCTTCAAGTCTGGCGAGGCTCACATCCACAGCGTATTTGGGCGCGGCGGCCTTGTCCATACATCCCCTTGCTTTCACCGCGCCGATCCCACAGGCTTGAGAGGTGGCGCCCATCGACGAAGAGAATTTTTGCTATTACCCGTTCAGCCAGCTTTTGCTGCAGCCCAACGGCACGATTTCGCCGTGCTGTTGGAGTCAAAACGTGGCCGTCGGGCAGGCGCCCCAAGACTCTCTCGCCGGCGCCTGGAACGGCGAGCGCATGCGGGCGCTTCGGCGCGAATTTTTGGCCGGCAAGCCCGTGACGTGCAAACGCGAGATGAGCCACATCGGCTGCCATCGCTTCAGCCGGCGCCCGTACCGCGCGGAGCTGAGCCTGACCGAAGTTCAAGAGCGGCCGCCGGCGCGTCTCGATCTACGGCTCAACGGGCAGTGCAATTTAGAGTGCGTGATGTGCGACGTTTGGAAACAGCCGAACGGCCTTTACGATCGCACACGTTTTTGGGCCGACGGGCCCACGGAGCTTTTCCCGCATCTGAAGGAACTCAGCGTTCTTGGCGGCGAGCCGTTCATTCAAAAAGACACTTATCGTTTGATCGACGAAGTGTCGGCGTGCAATCCGGCTTGCACGTGGGCGTTCGTCACGAACGGCAGCTATACTTTCAATCGGGCGATTCGGGAACGTCTCGACAAAATTTCGATTCGTTGGATTCAGCTGAGCCTCGACAGCCTGAACGCCGAAACTTATTCGCGAATCCGAAAGGGCGGCACGTTCGCAAAGACTTTGGAAACGCTTGAAGCACTTCACGGCTATCAGCGCGAACGCCAGCAGGCAGGGCGCGCGTTTCGCCTATATATCTCGATGTGCGTGCAAAAATTGAACTGGCGCGAGATGCCTGGCCTGGCAAAATTCGCCCTCGAGCGCGAGTTGCCACTGATATTTCAATTCGCGTATCGGCCCGCCGCGGAGAGCTTACTAGGCTTGAGCGAGACCGAGCGCCGAGAAATCATGTGGTTCATTCGCGACGAAGTTCACCCGATCTGCGGGCCCGAGGCCGCAAAGCCCGTATGGGCTCCGCTTCGCGATTCCCTGCGAGCGCCTGGCAGCGCCCGCGCCGAGTCGCCGATTATTTCTTTTGCCGAATGATCAATACGACGTCATCCCAGCCCTTCACGCGGCGAAGAGAGAGACGCGCGACGGTTTCGCCGGCCTGATTCACGAGCCGGCCACGAGTTCCCACCAGCACGACGCCTTTAAGGAGCGCTTCGGACGTTGAGTTTAGAACCTCGATCTCGGCCGAAATGATTCCCATGGGGCCGAGCAAGTCCCGAATCATCGGATGCGTGCGCTTCATTAGCAGCAAGACTTCGAACTCGGGATTGCCTACGTAGCTGCCGACCCCGCAATTGCGGCCGGCGAACGCGACGTCATAACCCGCGGAGCCGTACTGTTCGACGGTGCTTCGATAGTCACTTTTGAACTGCGCCGATAGGTCCATCTCGACGTAAGCTTTCTGGACGTCCCCACAGACGATATTGGTGCGCTCCATAGCAAATGCGCCCGAGCACAACATCGTAACCATCGCGGCTAAAACCAACCTTTTCATCATACGCTCCTATTCTAAAGGGGAATCCTGCAGCAGCAATTGCAAGCGTAATACCGCCCCGGAGCCCAATTCATAGGATATGGCATTAAAACCGTGCTTAAGGATTTTGCACGCCGATCGCGAAGGGACAAAAAAAGGCCCGCCGGAAGGCAGGCCTTTTTGATGTACCTATTGAGAGCTTAAGCTCAGCCTTTGCCTTTTCCTTGGCGCGCTTCTTTGCGCTTCTGGCGTTCTTCGCGGCGCGCAGCTTTGCGTTCATCTTTGGCGGCCTTGCGCTCTTCTTTAGCTTCGGCCCTGGCTTCTTTGCGCTTGTCGTTTACGTCGTGGCGCAAAGACGAAACCGATTTTCCGATTTCACCCGGGTGCACGCCGAGCTCCTTGGCGATTTTACCCCAGCCCATTTTCTGTTCGGTTCGCATTTTCAAGAC
>DASUEL010000613.1:0-3333 GCA_036275095.1 Bdellovibrionales bacterium | reverse complement strand
GAACGAGCTCTTGAGATCCTTCGGGCCTTTCATGCAAAAGCGCAGGTCTTTTTGCCGTTTGAATGCGTTCAAGTTGGGAAGAGGAAGACTCTGGTAAACCAAGATGTCGTCTACGGTCTTGGTCTTGTCGCCCTTAGGGCTCTTGAGTTTCTTTCCTTCGCCGAGGGAAATTGTGCGCGACCACAACGTCTTGTTGGCGGAGTTTTTGATTTCGATCTGGCCCTCGCTCATGAACACGCGGGGCCACTGGAATCGCAAGTTGTACGCCTTCGCTTTTTTGTTTCGTAGCACGCTCAAGTTGATGTCGGTGCTGCGAACGACGACGTTGCCGAGGCTAAAATCGGAAGTGGGGAAGAGCGCGTACTCGAAAGCTTGCGGCTGAACGATCACACCGTTTTGCGCGGGATCGAAATTCAGAGGAACGGTGTAATCCGGGGACGGCGGGCCCTTGGCCACTTTCTTCACAATTGAGCGCGGCTGATCTTTCTTGCCGGGCAGCTCGAGACTAATGATGTAGTTGTTCGTGATACCCGTCGGCGTGATTGCTTGAAACTCGGTGATCGCCTGCGGCTTGGTCATCTCGAGAATGAATTGAAAACGCCCGCGTTCATCGACTGCGATAGGCACTTGTTCATCGAGAAGAACGACGGTTCCAGGCGGCGTCAAACCGCCGATCACGATGCGATAAGGCGGAGAGTCGGGCGGGCTCGCGAGCTGCGGGTTTTCCCAGCGCACGACTTCCCGGCCTTTGAGATTGAACGGAGTGATCGTAAAGATGAGCTTTTCGCCGGGTGGTGCGACACGCGCATTCGGCTCCTGCGCTCTAACGACCTGTTGCGCGCGAGAAGCACCGGCATTGCACACGACTACGCAAATCAGCAGGAATTTGAACAGGTTGCTCATTCAGCGGTGCTTCTCCTCATTTATTCTAACCTGGGGGGGAGCACTTTCAATGAGAAAACTCATGACTTTTCGCGTATCTAGGACTAGCAGACTAAAGGTCTAGCCCAGGAGTTTTTATGTCCGTCGACAAAGCCTTAAAGCAGTTCGAGTCCGACAAATCCGACCATATTGAAGCTCTGAAAAAGCTCGTGCGCATTCCGAGCGTGAGCTTCCCCGACTTTGACCCAAAGGAAGTCGAAAACAGCGCGCGATTCGTGGCTGGACTTTTCCGGGAGATGGGTCTCGACAACGTCGAGCTGCTCTACGCGAAGGGCAATCCTCGCCCGTATGTTTACGGCGAATGGCTGAAGGCGCCCGGCGCACCGACGCTTCTACTTTACGCTCACCATGATGTGCAGCCACCCGGCCGCGAGGAGCGCTGGCAGACGCCGCCGTTCGAGCCGACGTTAAAAGGCGATCGTCTCTTCGGCCGCGGAGCCGCCGACGACAAAGCCGGAGTGATCATTCATACCGCCACGATTCAAAGCTGGCTGCGCGCGACCGGAAGACTTCCCGTCAACGTAAAGCTCCTGATCGAGGGCGAAGAAGAGATCGGCTCTCCCGGCCTCGAAGGATTTCTTGCCGAGCACAAACAAAAACTTCAAGCGGACATCTTGCTTTTAACTGACACCGAAAACTACAGCGTAGATCGCCCGGGTCTGACCGTCGCTCTTCGTGGAATCGTCGCAATGAATGTCGAAGTCAAGGCGCTGAAACAGTCGGTCCATTCGGGAATGTGGGGCGGGCCGCTTCCCGATCCGGCGATGGCGCTGTCGAAAATGCTTGCGACTCTCGTCGACGAAAACGGACAAATCGCCGTTCATGGTTTGCTCGGGCAAGTCGCGCCTCTTTCGGAAAGCCAGCGAAAGAATTTGGAAAAGCTCGGCGAGGATGAAACAGAGTTTCGAAAGCAATCAGGGGTGCTTGATGGCGTTCCGCTGCTGAAAGGCCCGGGTGGCATCAAAGAAAAAATCTGGTTCCGGCCGAGCATCACCGTCAATGCCCTCGAGGCGAGCAGCCGTAAACAAGCGGCTAATATTATCGTCGACGGCGCGTGGGCGAAGGTGAGCGTTCGTCTCGTTCCCGATATGAACCCGCAAAAAGTCTTCGATCTGGTGAAAGCGCACCTCGAGAAGAACTGCCCGTTCGGGCTCAAGGTCAGCGTCGAAGCCGACGGGCTCGGCGGCTGGTGGAAAACCGAAACGTCGCATCCCGCATTTGATGCCATCTTAAAAGCGATGAAAGAAGCATGGAACGCGGAACCCGTTCTTATGGGTTGCGGCGGTTCAATTCCGTTTGTGCAGCCCTTCGCGACCGCCTTGGGCGGGGCACCCGCTCTGCTGATCGGCGTGGAAGACCCGTATACGGCCGCACATTCCGAAAACGAAAGCCTGCATATGGGAGTCTTCGAAAAATCGATTCAGTCATGTATCCGGTTCTTCGAGCACGCTTCGAAGCTGAAACGCTGATCAACTTCTAGACAACGCGTGAAATGAACTCAAAGCGCCCATGCATTCTGGGCTTTGCACGGCCAGAGGTTTATAGTCGGCAGCGAACCCGAATACCCGAGGAGTCCGTGATGAAGTATGTCAATCTGTCACTGGTGGCCGCGCTTGCGATTTCGTTCTCCGGTGCAGTGAATGCCGCAGCCGGGCTTACTGAATCGTTTTTCTTCGGCAAAACGTACGCGAATGATTCTTCTTTTCTCCGGTTTTACAAACGCGAATCGCGCAAGGACCCTGGTTTTCGCCTTTGCACGCTCAATGGTGCGCCTCAAAACGTAACCGAATGCGTTTGGGAGTATGATGCGCGCGATCGCGCGCTGATCGTTTGGGTAAACGGAAACCGCGACTGGTGGACCGTCAGCACCGACGGCAAGACGATCCGTGAAGGATCGTTCGTAAAACGTCTGGTTCAGTAAGGTTACTTCTTGGCGAGGAGCTCTTGGAGCTCGCCGGCCTGATACATTTCCATCATGATATCGCTGCCGCCGACGAGCTCTTTGTTGACGTAGAGCTGTGGAATCGTCGGCCAATTTCCGTATTCTTTGATACCTTCGCGAATTTCGGGATCTGACAATACGTCGACCGAGTCGAACGTGGCGCCGACCTCTTTCAAAATCGCTACGGCGCGCGCCGAAAAACCACACTGCGGGAATTGGGGCGTGCCTTTCATGAAGAGCACGATGGGTGATTTGCTGAGAATCGTTTCAATTCGGCTGCGTACGTCAGACATTGTCTACCTCGTTATGGTTTTGATCGTGAGCGCGTGGATCTCGCCGCTCTTGAGCTCCGCATCGAATATCGCCATCACGGCTTTATGCTGTTGGATGCGCGTCAAACCCTGAAATGACGCGGTTTCGACGGTGACCTGATAGTGGTCTTCGGTGCC
>DASUEL010000612.1:0-4295 GCA_036275095.1 Bdellovibrionales bacterium | reverse complement strand
CTTCGAGGTCATCACCGAGTATTTCCGGCGGCCCGTGATCGGGCCGCTCCTTTGGGTTTCTTTCTTGAGCATTTTTGCGTTCGCGCAGATGGAGTCGGTGCTCTTCTTGCTCGTTCATGACCGCTTCGGGTGGAGCATGTCGACCGCCGCGTTCGGCTTCGCGTACGTGGGCCTGGTTTCGGCGTTCACGCAGGGTTTTCTCGTGCGCCGCCTCCTGCCGAAAGTGGGCGAGCGGCCGGTCATGTTTTGGGGCCTTATGCTCTCAGCGCTTGGTCTCGCGCTCATCGGTTTCTCGCCGGACCCGTACGTCATGGCCGTCGTGGTGACGGTCATGTCGATCGGCGTGGGCCTGCGCAACCCGTCGCTTCTCGGAAGCATCAGCGTGAAGGCCGGCGACGACGAACAAGGCGCCGTCATGGGCGTGAGCCAGAGCCTGGCCTCGCTCGGGCGCATTCTGGGCCCGCCGCTGGGCGGGCTCCTCTACGCGTACTGGGTGCCGGCTCCGTTTATCGCGGCCGGGCTCATCACGCTCATGGGTCTTGTGATCGTGTGGCGTATTTACGGCGAGATTCCCGACCATGCGCTGGTGAAGAAAAAACCGGCGGCTCCGGTTACGCCGCGGGCGTTCCAGTCCGCCCCAGTCAATGAAGCCACGATGATCGGCGAGTATCAGCTGAAAAATCTCTTGCGTCAGCGGGTGCCCATGCTTTTCGTCGATCTGCGCCCGCCGGGTAGCGCGCCCGAGTTTCCGCAGGCGGTTCACACGTCAGAGACGACGCTGCTTGAAGACGTATCCACGCGCGTGCCGGATCGCACGTTTCCAGTCGTCATCGTCTGCGCGACCGGAGAAGAATCGTTGAGAGCCGCGGACCGGCTCATTCGAAATGAGTATTTGAATGTCGTCGTGCTTAAGGGCGGAACCGGAGCCCTCGGCTCGTAATTCTTGAAGGGACGCTGAATGCACCTTCCGCAAATTATTATCGACCTGGCCGTCATTCTTGCCGTCGCCGGCGTCGTCAGCATCATTTTTCAGCGCATTCGGCAGCCGCTGGTTCTGGGATATATCGTTGCCGGTTTTTTGGTGGGTCCGCACACGCCGCCGTTTTCGTTCGTCAGTGATCTGCCGAACATTCAGGTTTGGGCGGAGATCGGCGTGGTCTTTCTCATGTTCTCGCTCGGGCTCGAGTTCAGCTTCAGGCGTCTGTTGCGAGTCGGCGTTTCCGCCGGAGTGACGGCGACGTTGCAAGTGGGATTGATGGGCATTGGCGGCGCCGTCATCGCGCGGCTCCTTGGCTGGACGCCGATCGAGAGCCTCTTTTTCGGCGCAATGACTTCGATTTCATCGACGACCATCATCATCAAAGCCCTCGACGAGCTGAGGCTGAAGAGCCGGCGCTTCGCCGAGATGATTCTCGGCATCCTCATCGTTGAAGACCTCTATGCGATCCTGATTCTGGTGGGCTTCTCGACCGCCCTCAGCGGCAAAGAGTTTTCGGGGCTTGTGCTCTTGCAGGCGGCGGGCAAGCTCTTCTTGATTGTCGGAGCCTGGTTTTTCGCGGGTTACATGGTCGTGCCACGCCTGATTCGCCAGATCAGCCGTCTTGGCACCGACGAGACGCTATTGATCATGTCAACCGCGCTTTGTCTGGGGCTGGTGGTTTTCGCCGCGCATTTCGATTATTCGATCGCGCTCGGCGCCTTCATCATGGGCTCCATATTGGCCGAGAGCAGCGAGTCCCACCGGATCGAGGAGCTCATCAAGCCCCTGCGCGACATTTTTGGCGCCGTATTTTTCGTTTCGGTCGGAATGATGCTGAACCCTTCCGATCTCTGGAACTTCAAAGGCACGATTTTATTGACCACCGCTTTCGTCATCGTTGGCAACATGCTCATCAATTCGGCCGGCGCCCTTCTCACCGGCCAAACGCTCAGAACCGCGGTTCAGGTCGGTATGGGCCTCGGGCAAATCGGCGAGTTCTCGTTCATCATCGTCGGCCTGGGTTTGAGTTTGGGCGTCGTCAGCCGCGATCTTTATTCGGTCGCGGTCGCGACGTCTCTGCTGACGGCGTTCACCACGCCATACATGATCAAGCGTTCCCATTCGGTCGCGATCGCTTTAGAGAACAGAATGCCGCCGGGTCTTGCGAGCTTTTTGAATCGCTACATGCTGTATTGGGAGCAGATCGGCCGCGAGCAGGAGCGCCGCGCGGTCTTCTATCGCGCATTGATTCGTTGGTTTCTGAACGCGCTCGTGGTGACCATCGTCACGATCATTTGCGCCGAGGCGCTTCTGCCGCTCGTCCAAGATAAGCTGCCGTGGCCCGAGCTTGCCGGTTGGTCGGCGGCGTTGCTTCTGACGGCGCCGTTCATTTGGGCGATGTTCACATCCTTCAGCCGGCTTCAGCCCGGTCAGACGCACGAGAAAAACGCGAGATTTTCGCGATACAATGCCACGGTTTTTTTCTCCAGGCTTATCACGATCGCGTGGCTCGGCATTCTCAGCCTCGAGTTTTTCTCGGCCGAGTACGCCGCTCTCGTCACGTTTGTCGCGTTAGCGGTGTTTTCGTTCCTATTTTATCGGCGGCTCGAAGACTCGTACCATTGGTTCGAGGAGAAGTTCCTCAAGACCTTCGAGAAAGAGGAGCCCGCCGCCCGCAACGTCGACATCGCCAATAACCTCGCGCCCTGGGACGCGCACCTCGTGCGCTTGAAGGTGCATCCGAACGCCGAGATCGCGGGGCGCACGCTGCAGGACATTCAGTTGCGTAATAAGTACGGCGTCAGCGTGGTCGCGGTTCGCCGCGGGCGCGACGAGATTGTCGCTCCGATGCCCGAGTTCATGCTGTTTCCGCAAGACGAGCTTTTCGTGCTCGGCACAGACGAACAGATCGAGCAGTGCCGCCCGATGATTGACAAAGCCGATCCTGCGCAAGATTTCTCGCGGCCGAACTTCGAGCTCCGATCTTACGCCGTGGGCGTAGATTCGCCGTTCGCGCGCAAGAGCATACGTAACGCGCGCATCCGCGACGACTTTCATGCGATGGTGGTCGGCATTCAGCGGGGCGAGCAGCGGATCATTTCGCCCGATTCCGATCTTCAATTAAATGAAGGTGACATCATCTGGCTGGTCGGCTCAACCGAACGGCTCGACCAGCTAGACAGAACTTTAAAGACTTGAATTAGCGAACGCGCGAGCAGGACCACGCTTCGCTGATACCGTTTTTGACCGCCTGAGGACGCAGGCGCGCGCCGAGCTCTCTCATTTCGAGGAGATAGTAATTCCCGCCATTCAGCGGCGGCAGGTCGCGATCGGCGGCCTGAACCTTCGCTGTGATATCGAAACAGAGTGACTTCGTCCGGCGGCTTCCCGGAACGTACTCCGGGATGGGATAGGCGCGGTCAATCGGGTCTTCCCAGCAGTGTTTCTCGGCGAAGTAACCGTTGGCCGTCGTGTGGACTTCGCGGTATTGAATGCCGCGAATTTCACCTTCGCGAACGACGGTTTTCTTGTCGGTATCGACCGTCAGCCAAAGCTGATAGCTTCGGCCTTGGGGTATGCACCTGTAGACTGTGGCGTGAGCGGCTGAGGCGAAAGCGGTCAATAAAGCGAGCACGGCAAAGATTGATTTCATAAACACTCCTGCGATTCCGGAGTTCTAGATGCAATCGATGCCAAATGAAGCTCGGATTTTAAACGGTTTTAAGCGGGAGCTGAAAGGCCCGCGGTGTACGGGCCCTGGCTAACGTGCCCCAAATCGTCCATTGCGAACGGGGGCGTAGGAAGAATTCTCAGTACCGTGATGACAGCTTCACTTGAAAGTTATGGGTACCGTTAACCGGATCCACCTGCCATTCGCCGTTGATAACGACCGCGACTTCAAGGCGAGTGCGCGTGTCCGAGCAATAGGACCGGCTCTCGAGGAAGAGGCGGCGATCATGCGGTTGAAGCGGAACTTCGCGCCCGTTCAGAATGATGCGCGCGTCTTCCATGCTTCCGACCCACGCGCCGAAGCGGCCGTAATATGAGAGGTCAATCACGTAATGGGGATCACGCTCGTAGCTCGGGAGACCGCAGGAGCCCGTCGTCTTTTCGTAATTGATGAGGACGACGCGAATGCGGTCGGTGTGGCGCAGGTTCGGGCCTGTCACGATGATGCGCAGGGGTTTCGCGTAGGAGAAGCTCGAAGGCTTGTTGCTGTTCGAGACGTTGGAATGTACGTCATATTCGAAACGAATCTCGTTGCCCTGGCGGCTCCGAAGAATGCGCGTTTCTCCGACCGAAGCCAGAGTTTCGT
>DASUEL010000611.1:0-2585 GCA_036275095.1 Bdellovibrionales bacterium | reverse complement strand
CCGAAGGGCCCGCGCCCTCTGGAAATGAATCGCACGGCGACATGGCACGCTTGCTGCTCAGGGTGCGTCTGAACTCTGGAGGAGTCATGAAACAAATTATCGTTCTTGCCGCCCTGCTCGCCGTATCCGCGACCGCTCAAGCCACGCGACCGGAAGCCTTCACGAAAACCTCACAAGTCACGTCCGTCGAGCTCGATCGCAAGATCGGTCCCGAACGCGTGGTCTCGGGGCGCATTCAGTACAACCTCGTCACGAAGAAGCTCAAAATCGAGCTCCGCAAGGCCGGTACGTGCGGCTTCGCAAGCTGCGACAATTTGAAGATGAAGATCGAGCTGCCGATTACCGTCATGTCCGATAAAGGCTGCGGTCTGCGCGTCGTCGCTGAGTCGCCCCACGCCGCGGTCGGTGGCACGCGCCAGAAGGTCGACCTGATCGATTACTCGAATAAGCGCTGCAAGATCGCCGTTCCGCTCGACGAAACCGTCAAGATCGTCTACACGACCGAGTTCAGAGGCGGAAACGCCGGCGAGACGGTTTCGACGAGCTCGAAAATCTACGGCGGACCGACGAACTGATTCGGCTCAAGCCACGTTCCCAATCCGCGCCAACAGGGGCGGATTGTTTATGGGCCGTCACATTCCGCGCCCGGAGACGGCCCTTTTTTATTTGGTCCAGGCGGCTTCAGGCTTAAACCTTTACGTTTCATTCTGATTTAGTTAAACACTTCGCCCAAATGAAGTGCTAATTAGCTGGCCTTCACTAAGGGAGGTTCCGTTATGAAGTTGTTGCTCGTCCTTTCACTGGTTACGGCATTCGCGATGCCCGTTTACGCGAATGACTTGGCCTACTCGCAAGAGTTCATGTCAAATCTCGCGGCTGACGAAGCCGGCGCTGAGATGTCAGCAGATGACAATCCCGCGTTCGAAGATATGCAGCGTCGGCCTCGCCGTCCGCGCGATCGCGACCGCAATCGTCGCCGCCGCAACGAGCCCTGGTATTTCCTGGGCTGCACGAACAGCGATTTTAACTGCAGCTGGGCCGCGACCCGCTATCGTTGCACCGACTACCGCACTGAGTGGGATATCCGCTGCCGTTCAGCGGCTTACGCCTGCTACGTACGCAACTGCTGGTAAGAATAGAAGAGCCAATCAGACTAAAATCTGATCATTGCGAGCGGCAGCCAAACGGCGCCGCTCGTTGTGCTTTCGGCCATCGCAGCCGAGAGCGCGAGCACGTCCCACCACGTATGCAGAAAGATGCTCTCGGCGAGCGTCCACTGATTGGCCTGGGTCATCCAGCCGAGGTAGTAGCCCATGATGAACTGCGGCCACGGATATTTGTTGTGCTCGGACAAATGCGCGGCCGCGAAAATCGCCGCGGTCGCGGTGTTGCTCCAGAAATCACTGCCCCAGCTTTCGCGCAGATTCATCATCAAATAGCCGCGAAAGAGCGCCTCTTCGCCGACTCCCGCATTGTAGGAAGCCCCCGCGGAGAATAATCCGTCGCTGAGCGTAAGTGGCCGGGTGAGGCTTCCCTCGTTGTTATGGTAATAGATCAGGCCTCCCGCCAGCAGGGCGAGAGGAATGAACGTGCTCGGGCGCGCGAGAAATTCGACTTTGAATGGCGCGGTCATCAGCTCGCCGTTATGTTCATCAACCTTCAAGAACCCGAACTCACCGAGCTCCTGACGTTGCTTAACGACGGAGCGAAACGCATGGTACGTGCTGAGGCTGCCCGCCGTTTGGTACGTCTGCGCGCCCCAAACGAACGCTTTTTGCCGGTCGTTCAGATTGCCGAGGTCGGCTGAGGCATTCACCGAGTCACTGTTGCTAACGAGCGCACCGATCGCCGTTCCGACTCCCACGGCGCCGACTCCCGCATAGACGAAGCCGGCTTCGGTCTGCCCGTTGGTGAATTGCGCGAGCCCGGGCACGAAAAACGTGCTGACAGGATGCCAATACAACGAGCTTCGCTTCTTGCCCGCGCGACGAATCTCGAAATCGTAAATCGAGCGAGACGGCGAATCTTCAGTCGCGCCAGACGGCGGTTGGGCGAAAACGGTCATACCGCCCATCGTGTTGATCAGAAACGCCACGGTGACCGCAGCGACTTGAGTTTTGGAGCGCACAACGTATCGTGACTGAAGGGCTCAGCCGCTGTCAACCCGCGGGGCCGGCGGTCACTTCGGCCCTTTTGGTTTTGGCGTCGGTGTAGGACCTGGATCGGGCGACGGTACCGGCGTTGCCATTGGCATCGGTGCCGGCGTCGGCGTGGGATCCGGTGTGGGTACTGGCGTAGGGGTTGGCGCCGGTGTCGGCGTCGGTGTCGGTGTCGGCGTCGGCGTCGGTGTTGGTGTCGGTGTCGGTGTCGGCGTTGGTGTTGGTGTTGGTGTCGGCGTCGGCGTCGGCGTCGGCGTCGGTGTCGGTGTCGGTGTCGGTGTCGGCGTCGGCGTCGGTGTCGGCGTCGGTGTCGGTGTCGGTGTCGGCGTCGGCGTCGGTGTCGCTGTCGGTGTCCGTGTCGGTGTCCGCGTCTCCCGAGTCGATCCCCGTGTCCTCGACGGGGAGCTCCCAGGCGCAGGACCGCGC
>DASUEL010000610.1:0-9432 GCA_036275095.1 Bdellovibrionales bacterium | reverse complement strand
TCGTTTGCATGACTTTGGACATCACATCGAAGGGCGTGTTGTACGTATCGCAGACTTCTTTGGCCGTAGTTAACTCACCCTGGTACTTCGACGCCATGTGTCTTAGAGCCATCAGCGAATATTCTATTTTTCTAGTAATCTTAAGCACTTAAAACTCCGGTTTCGGGCAAAGATCAGCCCCAGCTCCAATTGAATAGTAAATGAAAGAGGTTACTGATTCAATTAAATACGTCTTTTTTTAGCGTATTTAGCTTTTGTGAGGAATATCGCTCCTTTATTCCCATAGGCCTAATGGAACGTCAATTGGCAATTAAATGAAAATGGCCTGAAAAGCCCATTTATCGAGGTCGCGCCGGCGAGTATAAGGGTGGAATGACGAAAAAACCCAACGAGGACTTCCTCTCGAGCCTGACGAGCTACTCGACGAGTCAGCTCACTTATAACGACTATTTGAAAGTGCCCGAGCTGCTGAGCCTGCAAAGGCCCCAATCGGAGCCCGCGCACCACGACGAAATGCTCTTCATCATCATCCATCAGGCTTACGAGCTGTGGTTCAAGCTGATCCTGCACGAAATGGAAACCGCGCTCGAGCTCATGGAGCAAAAGAACATCCTGCGCGCCAATCATTTCATGACTCGGGTCGTGGAGATCTTCCGCATCTTGATTCCGCAAATTCACATTCTCGAGACCATGACGCCCGCGGAGTTTCTGCAGTTTCGCGGCAAGCTCAATCCGGCGAGCGGCTTTCAGTCGATTCAGTTCCGTGAGGTCGAGTTCTTAGCCGGTCTTCGCGACGAACGGTATCTCGCATTCTTCAAGGATCGCCCCGAAATGCGCGAACGCCTCATTCAGCGCATGAAAGAACCCAGCTTGCGCGATGCCTATTATAAGATGCTCAAGGGCCTGGGCTTCGATCTTCCCGAAGACACTTCACTCGAGGCGTTCAATACGAAGCCAGAAGTGCGCGAAAAAATTCTCGCGACGCTTTCGATGTTTTATCGCTATCCAGAAAAACAAATGCCGCTGTATCTCCTCACGGAGTCGCTCGTCGACCTCGACGAGCATTTGGCCCTCTGGCGCGACCATCATGTGCGTGTCGTCGAGCGCATCATAGGCTTCAAGACCGGAACCGGCGGCTCGTCAGGCGCGTCGTATCTGCAGTCGACCACACGCAAGCAATGCTTTCCATGCCTCTGGCAAGTCCGCACGGTTCTCTGACGCGCGATGAACGCGATTCTGCGCCTGCTCATTCTGACCATTGGCACGGTGATTTTTCTCGCCGGCGCCTCCTCGATGCTTCGGACGTGCGGACATGCGCGCCAATATGAGGCGAAGCCGCATCCGCTGATGCGCGAAAAGCAAATTCTCATCGCTTTGCGCGGCGGCTCCAAAGAGAACCCCGAAAACACCTTCAAGGCGTTCGACCACGCACGCGCCCAAGGCGCCTGGCTCCACTTCGATTTGCGCCTTACGAAAGACAACAAGCTCGTGGTGATGAAAGACATATCGCTCGACCGCACGACCGACACCAAGGGCTGGCTTCCCGAGAAAACGCTTGAAGAGCTGAAAGAAATCAAAGCCGGCCGCGAATTCGGGCCGAACGAGAGCGAGCCGATACCGACGTTCGAACAAATGCTCGAGCGCTACAAAGACACCGTCATGATCGTGGAGCTTCAAGACAACTCGCTCGCGGCGGTGAACTACATCATCGAATACATCGCCAAACAGAACCTTCAGGAACGTGTGATACTGGCGTCTCCGCATTCGGGCCCGCTCAAGGAAACGCGCGCGCTCAAACCTGATTGGGTTACGCTTTCATCGCCCGATGAAGTCGAACGCCTCGCTTTGTTGACTTCGCTAAGGCTAGAGAGCATCGCGACCATAAACGGAGATTTTCTCTTCAGCCCGCTGATGCTCGGCCGCGCGCCTCTCCTCAGCGAAGCGATGGTGAGGGAGTCGCATCGGCGCAAAAAGATCATCGTCGCCTCGGGCATCGCGACTGAAGAAGAGGCGCGCCAGGCGCTCGAGCTTCAAGTCGATGGCATCGCGACTGAGCGCCCGGCACTTCTGCGCGGCATTATCAGGTCCAGTTCGAACCCTTAGTGCCCTTGCAAAAGGCGCCCCCGCCGTCTAACCTTTAATATCAATGATCAACACCGCATGGGCCGCACCGGCCGCCACAAAAGTTGCCGTCAATACAGGCGCCTGGGAGGCGCTCACGAGCGCGAGCCTCGTGGTGCAGCTCACGCTTTTGCTCCTCGTTTCACTCTCCGTGATTTCGTGGGCGATCATCCTCAGCAAGCGCAAACAGTTCGCCCAAATTTCCGCCGCCAACGAGAAGTTCCTCGAGGTCTTCTGGAAGGCGCCTTCGCTCGACGCGATTTTCGACAAGATCAAAGATCATGAAGACAGCCCACTTGCGCGCGTCTTTCGCGCGGGTTTTCTCGAGTTGCAACGCCTGGCCGACGTGGCCTTCGCCGCCGATAAAAAAGCCGGGCAAACCGACGCCTCGCCACAGCTGTCAGGCATCGACAATCTCGCCCGAGCACTCAGAAAGTCGATGGACAGCGAATTGCTTCTCCTCGAAAACCGGCTGACGTTTTTAGCCACGACCAGCAGCAACGGACCGTTCGTCGGGCTGTTCGGCACGGTTTGGGGCATCATGGGCGCATTTCATAAGATCGGCCAAACAGGCGCCGCAAGCCTCGCGGTTGTCGCCCCGGGAATTTCAGAAGCTCTGATCGCGACCGCCATCGGCCTCGCAGCCGCCATCCCGGCGGGCGCGGCGTACAACTTTTTCGTCAATCAGGTCAAAAAACAAGAGCTCGAGCTCAACAACTTTTGCTCGGATTTTCTGAACATCGCGAAACGCAACTTTTTCAAGGACGAGTAGTTTCAGATGGGCGCCTCACAACAGGACTTCAAGAGCGGACGCCGCGGCGTCATGAGTGAAATCAACGTGACTCCCTTCGTGGACGTCATGCTGGTTCTGCTCGTCATCTTCATGGTGACCGCTCCGATGATGCAACAAGGGATCGACATCGACCTGCCCGAGACCGCGGCCAGCGGCGTCGCCGTGACCGAAGAGCCTTTCGTTCTCGTCATTCGCCAAAATCAAACCATCGAGGCCGGCTCGGCCAAAATCGCACTACCCGATTTGCGCGCGAAGCTCGCGGCAATTTTCGAAACACGCAAGAACAAACAAGTCTACATTCAAGCCGACCGCAAGGTCGACTACGGCTTCGTCGCCGAGACGATGGCTGAGATCCGCGCCGCCGGAATTCTCAACATCGGACTTGTGACGATGCCGAAGAATTGAGTATGAACGCGGCCGGACGCCTACAGCGTTTCAGAGATCAGGAGCCGGTCTTTTACCGCATGCTTCTGGCTTCGGTGGGCCTGCACATCGCGGTTCTTCTCGCGTTCACGATTCGCACCTACGTCTTTCCGACCGAAGCGCTGAATTTTGAAACCGCCATCAAAGTCGACATCGTCGATTTGCCCGACAAGCATCCTCAGCTTCCGCCGGTTGCCGAAGAAAAAAAGCCGGCCGACGACAAAAAACCCGCGCCGCTCGAAACGAAGCCGGAAACAAAGCCCAAAGAGACGAAGAAACAGCCGGAGTCGAACAAAGTCGATCTGAACGCGAAGAAGAAAGAAAAAGCGGAAGCGCTCGAAAAAATCAAAGCCATGCAAGCGCTCGACAACATCGCCGACGAAGTAAAAAGAGAAGAAGAGGAGCGCGAGAGACAACGACTCGCCTCTCAGAAAATCAAAGGTAACGTGCTTTCAAAAGGCACCGCGCTCAAGGGTATCGTCAGCACGCAGATGGCCGGCTATGTCAACCTGCTCGAGCGTCACGCGAAAGACAACTGGACGATTCCCAAATGGCTCGAAGATTTGAATTTGAAGGCACGCGCTCACGTATTCTTGAACGAAGACGGAACGGTCGCGCGCAGGACGATCGTTCAGTCGTCGGGCAACGACACCTATGACGATCTCGTATTGAGCTCGATCGACAAGGCATCTCCGTTCCCGCCGCCGCCGAAACACTTCATTGACCTCGTTAAAACCAAGGGAATACAATTAGGTTTTCCGGAGTAGCGACATGACTCGACTTTTCAGCTTGCTCGTTTGCGCCTCTGTACTCGTCTTTGCCGCGGCCTCCGATACCCGCGCCCAGGACAGCGACGTCTACATCAAAGTCGGCAAAGGTACCCTTAAGAAGAGTCTTATGGCTCTGCCCGCGTTTCAGTTTCTCGGCAGCGCCGCTCAGGGCAAAGACTTCAAAACCGTCGGCGCCGAGCTGTACAACACCGTAAGCAACGACCTCGACGTGAGCTCGTATTTTCAGTTCATCAGCAAAGATGCATTTCTAGAGGACCCGGCCGCGGTCGGCCTCAAGCCTGCCCCGGGCGAGCCGAACGGCTTTAATTTCGAAAATTGGAAGAAAATCGGAACAGAGTTCTTGGTTCGGGGTGGCTTTACCATTCTCCGCGACGAAGTCACGTTTGAGGGCTACGTTTATTACGTCCCTCAGGCCAAGCTCGTCTTCGCGAAGAAATATCAGGCACCGGTGAGCGGAGCGCGCAAACTGGCGCACACGTTCTGCAATGACGTTCTGCTTAACTTGACCAAGAAAAAGGGGATGTTCCTCTCGCGCGTCGCGGTCTCGAGCGATCGCCCGACCGGCAAATGGAAAGAAATTTTCGTCATGGACTGGGACGGAGCGAATGCAAAACAGATTACGCAACACAAGGGCATTTCGATCGCGCCGTCGTGGTCGCCTGACGGCAGCACCGTACTCTACACCTCCGCCGCGTTTCACAAAAAAGCGATGACCCGCAACTGGGATTTGTTTTCGTACGAACTCAAAACGGGCAAACGCTTTTTGATTTCGCATCGGACGGGGCTCAACATGGGCGCGAGCTACTTCCCCGACGGCAAGAACATCGTCGTCACGGTCTCCCAGGGCGGAAACCCCGACATCGTAAAGATGACCGCCGACGGCGAGGGCCTTACCAAAATCACTGCGGGGCCGGCGGGCGCCATGAACGTCGAGCCGGTGGTAAGCCCCGACGGCAAGCGAATCGCGTTTTCGTCTGATCGCAGCGGCCAGCCGATGATCTACGTCATGAACGTCGATGGCTCGAACATCAAGCGGGTTACGTTTGCGGGCCGTTACAACTCCACGCCGACCTGGTCGCCCGACAGCCAGCGAATCGCATTTGCAGGCCAAGACAAAGATCACTACGACATTTTCTTGATGGATGCCGACGGCATGAATCTCGAACGCCTCACTTCCGCCAAAAAGGCCAACGGCCGCTGGGCAAGCAATGAAGACCCGACCTTCTCACCCGATGGCCGCCACGTCATGTTCGTGAGCGACCGCGCGGGCCCCATGCAGGTCTACATCGTCAACGTCGACGGCACGAACGAGCGCCGTATAACTGTCGACCGTTTCAACTACTCACGCCCCAAGTGGTCCGCCGCCGACTTTTGATTAAGTACGGCGCAACCTTGACTTTGGCTCGCGCGCGGCATGAATTGTTCAAATGTTTTCATTCAAAATTGACGACGACACACGGCTCGAACTGCTCGAACAGCGGCACTCGAAGATCATCTTCGCCATCATCGATCGGGACCGCGAGTATCTTCGCGAGTGGCTGCCATGGGTCGACCTTACGAAATCGCCTGACGATACCGATGAGTTTATCGAATCCACATTGCGCCAGTTCGCGGCGAACAAAGGCTTTCAGGCCGCGATCGTGTACAAGAATGCGTTTGCCGGGATCATTGGCTTTCACGCGATCGACTGGGACCACAAACGCACGAGCATCGGCTACTGGCTTGCTCGAGACGCGCAAGGCAGAGGGTTGATGTCCCGGGCCTGCGCAGCGCTCGTGAATCACGCGCTGGTCACGCTCGGGCTCGAGCGCGTCGAAATTCGCTGTGCGACGGGTAACACCAAGAGCCAAGCGATTCCAGAACGGCTCGGCTTTACATTCGAGGGCATTAGCCGAAACTACGAAGTGGTGAACGGCAAATCCCTCGACCACCGCGTCTACAGCATGCTCAAAAGCGAGTGGACGCCCCTACAGGAATTTTAAGATCTTAAAGCGCTCTGGAGCGCCACGGCTTGGCCGTGTCAACGGTTGACCGCATCAGGGAGTCCCACTAACGTTCTGGCGGTTCAACATCACTGGAGGGTATTCATGTCTCATCTCGCTGTTCTTCCGCGCGTGTTGCTGATTTACATTGCCGCGTTTCTCATCCTGATTCTCGGGGCCGGCTGCACCAGCTCGGATGATTCTAAACCCGCACCGGTACAAACGACGCCCGCTCAAACCGAGAGCGCGGCTCCGGCCGCAACTGCCGAGCCGACGGCTGCTCCGGCGGATACGTCAGGTAAAGCGGGCGCCGCCGATTCACAAGCTCAGAAACAGGCCACAGGAGGAAAGAAAATGTTCGCGATCATGGACACCACCATGGGCAAAATCAAAATTCGTCTTTATGACGACAAAGCCCCGAAAACGGTTGAGAACTTCGTCGGACTCGCTGAAGGAACGAAAGAGTTCACGAACCCGAAAACAGGAAAGAAAGAGAAGCGCCCGTATTACGATGGCATCATCTTTCACCGTGTGATTGACGGCTTCATGATCCAAGGAGGAGACCCGACGGGTACGGGCATGGGCGGCCCCGGCTACACGTTCGCCGATGAGTTTCATCCCGAAGCGAAACACTCGAAGCCCGGTATTCTTTCGATGGCCAACGCCGGCCCGAACACGAACGGCAGCCAGTTTTTCATCACTGTGGCTCCGACCGAATTCCTCGACTTCGACCACCCCCGCAACAAGCCCCGCAACGGCGGACACGCGGTGTTCGGCGAAGTCGTCGAGGGAATGGACGTCGTCTATGCGATCTCGAAAGTCCCGCGTGACGCCAGTGACCGCCCCAAAAAAGAAGTGAAAATCAATTCCGTTAAGATCGAACGTCAGTAATAGCGCGCGTTATTGTCGCTGAAGGCCTTTCCTGTCTAAGCTCGACTCATGACCGAGGTGAGCTCATGAAAGACGAATGGAAAGGCCTTTTTCTTTTGTGTTCGATTCCTTTGATTTTGATCGTGATCGGGTGGCTGGCCCGCCTTGCGATTTGAACGTGTGAACGCCATGCGGATCATTAAGGACATTGTTTTAATTCTTCCGCCGCTGTCTCTGCTATTCGCTGGCTTGACGCTTTCGATCGGGCCGCTCCTTCCGCTCAGCCGCGAACCGGCACAGGAGGCGATCCGCCAGCTCCTCCTGGCTCTGGGCGGAGTAGGCCTCATAGCCTCCGCAGTTTGGCTGGCAATTCACATATTTAGGCCCTCGCGCCGGGAGTGAGCCTTGGCGGGCGGCGCCGGCCTTTTGTAACTCCTACAACACTGAAAACGATTCGTACGATAAGCCCTGACTTTGAAGGCGCTTATTTTGATTTGATGCTGGTCCCGCGTTTGTAGAGTTTCTGTTCGCTCAAGCCAGCCGGAGGCCGCCGTGAAGACGCACGCATTTACATTTTTGTTTTTGTTCGCCGCACAGGTGGCGTTCGCGGGAGATTTCGCTCAAGTCGACGCTTATTTGAAAGGGGCCAGCGAGCTTCCGTTTCAAATTCGCCATGTGCTCAGCCAGCCGGAAAATCAGCAAAACCACCAGAGTGCTTGCCTCAAGCTCAAGACACTTTATTTGATCGGCGAGTCGTTCAAGTCGGAGACGTCGTTTTCCCGGGCCGCGATTAACAAAGACCCTTGGACGGTGCGGAACGCGGCGATGAATCACGAGCCCGCTCGCCGGCTCTGGACACAGTACTGTGAACGCCCTGGCGCCTCCCGCCTTGCACGCGATCAAGCCCAAGCCGCGGCCGATCAGTTGGCCAAGACGGCGGCCCTTGAGCCGGCTCCTCGCAATTAATTTGGAATGATCACGCGCCGGTATCTTGCCCGGTCAGAATGGGCTGGGGCCGGTGACGATCAACACGTCAATGCGCCGGTTCTTCGCGCGATTTTCTTCTGTGTCGTTCGGCACGATCGGTTTTTGATCGGCGTAAGAGACCGCCACGAGCCGGCTCGCCGGAATCTGATGCTTCGCGATTAGATAGCGAACGATTTTCGTCGCGCGGGCCGCCGCGAGATCCCAGTTGCTGCGATATCGCGCGCTCTTGATCGGCACGTTGTCGGTGTGCCCTTCGACGACGAGCTTTCGATTCGATACTTTCAAAATTGACGCGACTTTATCGAGCGCGGTCAGGCCACCGACGAGAATTTCATCGGATCCGCTCGGAAACAGCGCGCCCGCCGCGAGCGAAACATGCACTCCGACGGAGTCATGGCGGATATTTTGGACGAGCGCCGCTCGTTCTTGCTCCGATACCGACTTTTCAATCAAGCGTTGTAGGGCATCCTGAACCTCGGTCGGCCCCGCGCCCTCAGGCGGAAAGAGATCGATCGGCGGAGGAAGCAAACGGCCGTTCGTATCGAACGCTACGTTTTCGCCCAGTACGCCGCCGAAATCGAGATGGCTTTTGAAGGCCTGCCGAATCGAAGCCTCGAACTCCTTGGCCTTCGCCGCGTCCTTTTGCGAAGTGGCGTATAGAACGGTGAAGAACGCGAAGAGAAGCGTAATGAAGTCCGCATAGGAAACGAGCCAACGCTCGTGATTCTCATGTTCTTCATGATGCTTCTTCTTGGCCACGCTACGTCCTTACGCTTCGGTTTCTTTGCGAGGTGTATGCACGTAAGCTCGCAGCTTTTCTTCAATGATGAACGGGTTCAAACCGCTGACGATACCGAGCGCGCCCGTTAGAATCATTTCCTTCGTCTGCGCCTGCATTTTGATCTTGCGTTTGAGCTTGTTGCCGATCGGCAGAAAGATCAGGTTCGCGGCACCGACGCCGTACACGGTCGCGACGAACGCGATGGCGATGCCGCCGCCGATCTGCTCGGGCTCGTTCAGGTGCTCCATGACCTGGATGAGGCCCAGCACGGCGCCCAGGATCCCCATCGTCGGCGAGTATCCTCCGGCGGCCTCGAAGACGCGCGCGGGCGCCTCGTCGTGTTCCTCCTGGTGAACGATCTCGAGCTCCATCAGGTCGCGGAGCGTGGCCGGCTTGGCGCCATCGACCGCGTGGGCCAGCGACTTCCGCAGGAAGATGTCGGTCTTCTCGCTGAGCTCGTCCTCGAGCGAGATGATGCCCTGCCGGCGCGCCTTGGTGGCGAGCCGCACGATCTCGCGGATCGTGTCCTCGACCGGGGCGTAGGTGTCGACGAAGATCGATCGCAGACTGCGCATCGCGACCGTGACGTCGTGAAGCGTGAAGCTGACGAGCACGGCGCCCGCTGTGCCGCCGACCACGATCAAGGCGGCGGTGCCTTGCATGATCGAGCGGATCGATCCTCCC
>DASUEL010000609.1:0-8740 GCA_036275095.1 Bdellovibrionales bacterium | reverse complement strand
CAAATCGGATGGTCCTCGAGAATTTTTTTGATCTTGAAAACGGATTTCGGTTCTTCCGCGTGCAGGCCGCGCAGCCGCTCGAGCCAGCCGATCCGGTAGGGCGGGTCTTCTGGGAGCGCCATGACGCTGTCGAAGTCGAAGATGTCGCCGTTCAAAACGAGCTCGACGTTTTCACCGCCCGACATTTTTCGAAGCAACGTGAGAAACTGGCTGAAATCGTTGTCGAAGAAAAACTCGGACGACTTGAATTTCTTCCACAAGGGCAGATTCGGATTGGGCGGGTTGGCTTCGCACAGGTGCAGGTCGCTTATGACCGCGGTATATCGTGCGAATAAAGTCCCTTGGCTCACAACCCGGCTCCTCACTGTCTTACACACTTGACTGCCCAAAAGGGGCACCCCCCTGAGATCGGCTTTTTTAGCTCGAAATCAAAGGGGTTAGACCCTCGAAAACCCCTGAAAAATCAGCGTTTTCTTGGCACCCGCCTTGCTCTTGGTCCTACGTATGGTGGTTAGCCCTGGGTTTCGTTTTGCCAGAGCCGCTTCGGCGCTGGTTTTGGTCGTGTGCGCTCTGGCCTTCAGTCAGGCCCGCGCCAGCATTCCAGCCGCGCCACATGCCGACGAAATTCCGGCCAAGAAACCTCTCATGCGCCTCGAAATTCTGAGCGATCCCGAGGACCGCGTGTCCCCCGCCTTCAAGGTCCCCCCGCGACTCGCGAAGCGCGTGGAATTTTGGTTCAACATTTACACGAAATACACGGCCACCCAGCACGTCATCCATCATGTCGACTATCCGTGGGTCATTTTCGATGTCGTCGACGTGAAGCCCATCCTCGAAGGCAAAGGCCACAAGTGGACAAAACATCACAAGGCCGAGGCCGAAATCCGAAACCGCCGGAAACAAGTGGTCCTCAACCTTCAAAAGCTGGCCCGGCACAACGGCAAGAAGCCACTAAACGACGAGCTTCGCCGGCTCGCCGAGATACTCACTCAGATTCCCGGCAAGACTTCGAAAGTCGCCCGCGTCGCCGCCAGCAACATTCGCTCGCAGCTAGGACAAAAAGACTACATCGCAAACGGTCTCATCAACTCCGCCCGCTATATGCCGTTAATGGAAGAAATTTTCGGAAAACACGACTTGCCGCTCGATCTCACGCGGCTCCCGCTCGTCGAAAGCAGCTTCAACGAACACGCGGTCAGCAAAGTCGGTGCGAGCGGCATTTGGCAAATCATGCCTGCGATGGGCAGACACTTTCTCACGATGCATGGTCCTCTCGACGAGCGGAACTCACCGCTTAAGGCGACTGAGGCCGCGGCCCGAATACTCAAACAAAATCTCAAGATCTTGAAGTCCTGGCCGCTCGCGATCACCGCTTACAACCATGGCCCTGGCGGCCTTCGCAAAGCCGCGAAAAAACTCAAGACCGAAGATTTGGCCACCATGATCGAAAAATACGACCACGACAATTTCGGCTTCGCGACGTCGAATTTTTACTGTGAGTTCCTCGCGGCACTGCACGCCGAGCGGTACAAAGATGAAATCTTCGGCGCACTCCCCATTCCCGAGCCGCTTCAAATCGCGACCATCGCGCTTCCCCGCAATTTTAAGCTGCGCACGCTTCTGAGCATGACGGGCATTCCCCTCGATGAGCTACAAAACTTCAACCCCGAGCTCAAAGACGACGACGTTCGAAACCAAACGCTCATTCCGCGCGGTTACAAGCTCTTCGTTCCGGCGAAATACGCGCAGGCGCTCGAAAACCTCCGCACGGGCCGGCAGTCACAGAAGCAATCCAAAAAGCCGATCACAACCAGCTCCAAGATTCCTTCCCCGCAAATTTGAATGGGTCTGTTGAAGACGGCAGGAGCCCAAAAAAGTTTCGGGATGTCGCCGCGTCTTGCGGGGACATCCCGATTAGGTGATCACTACAAAGGCTAGGGTCGGTTATCTCTTCTTTTCAACTCTTGGCTTAAACCAGCAACGAGGGCGGTTGCCTTCGGTCTGTCTGGCTTTCGCACACGAATATTTCGCGGCCTCTTTTTCAGCGGCCAAACTGCTTTGTCCGTCTTTGTGTCCCTTCGCCGGAATCACGTTTATATCGAATCCGACGTCGCAGAGAGCGCCGCTCACATAAGTGTCGAGGCGGCATTGCGCGGCCGGGTGATTCAGGTACGTCGTCGTAACTTGCTTCTGATCGGGCTTGTCGAACTTCGGCTGACCGTTCCCGAACGCCAGCAGCGTCGCGAGCGAGTGCGACGCCATGGCGACGCGATAGCAAAGGTTCTGGTCAGCTGTTTTGTTCCACGCTTTGTTGCACTGAACGCGCGCGGTGGAGTCGACCGTGTTCGCGGCCTGAGCGTTGACCGTCGAGTCTTCGCCCCAAATCATCTTCGCGCACGAGTGGGTCGCGAAGTAATCCGACTGCCCCTCTGCAGAGGCCCAACGCTCCCCCTTGAACACGAAGCCGCCGAGATGGTGGCCGAGTTCGTGACAAACGACCAGCGCGAAGCCGTCGGCTGTGATCTCGGGTCTGCGAGCAAGGCCGCCGAACATGCTGACGATCCACTTCTTGCCTTCTTGCTGGGCATAGGCGTTGACCGTGTTGTCTGTCCACTTTTTCTCGACGACCAGTTCAGCGCCGTGCTTGGCGACGATGTCTTTGTACTTGTTGATCACACCGTCAATGATCTTGTTGAATTGAGCTTCGTTGATGTTGGCGTCACGCCGATTGATGTCATCCTGCAAGTGCAAATCGTTGGGCGGAAGAATCATCGCGAACGCGTTTGTAACCCCTGCCAGAATCAGAACCGCTACGAGACTTGAAATCCGTTTCATATCCCCTCCTGGGAAGAGATTCTAGAAGGAGGGGTTCACAAAGCATCTAAAACCAGACTAGACGAAAGATTTTTGGTCATTGGTCGAGTCTAGCTGAACTGAAGTCCAGTGCCAGACTGGCCAAAGATCCTGTCGAACTGGACCTTCGGCCGTGCTTTTAGAATTTGTGCGTGAGTATCGAGGTGAGTTGTGAATCGACGAGCGTGACTTGAGTCCAGGGAAATACCGTGCGATCGCCGCCGATTGTAACGGTGCGTGCGCCCGGCACGACATTGACGATGACGAAGCCTCCGCCAGCGACTCCCGACGGAACGATGTCGCCGTTCTGATTGAAATAAAAAATCTGAATGTATTCGTTCTCGACGCGATCGAGGTAAGCGACGAAGTTGTTGTTTTCGACGAAACCGATGATCGTTCCAAGACCCGGCTGAGGCGTGACGGGAAGTTTACGCACGAGCGAATCCATCCAGTCTTTCGGAATTTGCGGCACGCCGATGAAGCGCGCTCTTCTGTGTGTCGAAATACGGCTGTCGACGTATGCGTCTCCGGAATCGACTTCGATGAAGAGGGGATCGTTCGCGTACGTATAACGTAAACGGATGGCGCCTTCGGCCGTCGTGCGGCCGCCTTTTGCGGAGCCGACGAAGCGAACTTCGGACTGCACGGGTTTCTTCGACAACAGATCGTGCACGTAGACGTCGGCGACTCTCTTCTGTGAGGCCTCGAGCGCCACGTGCGTGGCGTGGTGATGATCGACCAAGACGACTTTCGAAGGCAGCGCTTTGTCGCCGTTGTAGGCGCGAATCACATTGATGCCTGGATTCGCCTTGATGAAGACGAAAAGCCCGTTCGGGCCCGTCGACTCGAGCCGGTGGTCGGGAAGATGCAAGCCGTTGAAGTAAATCGGTCCGAATGCGTTTCCATCGGCGAGCTCGACTTTCGTTCCCGCAAGCGGCTTCTCGCGATGGGTGACCTTGCCCCAAATGATACCCGACGATTCGAAGTCGCCTTCTTTGATTCCCTGGGGCCTCCCGATCAGCTCATACAAAGCTTTGATCATTCGGTCCGGGTACATCGTCAACGTGTAAGGGCTCACATTGGATGCGAGTGTGAGCCCGCCCCAGTAGCCCTTCTTGTTGGCTTTCACGACGAACGATGACCCCGAAAGGGTTTCGGGCATTTTGAAATCGCCGGCCACCGAGCTCTTGGTTTCGATGTCAATCGCCGGCAGTTCGACGTCAGCCTCAGGAATCGGATCAGAGTAACCCTCATATGAATAGGCCGTCTGCAGATGTCCACGGGTGGTTACGACCGACGGCTCAATGACCAAGTGAACTTCTTGCGGACGGCCGTCGAGCGCGCCTTCAACGTCTTCGATCCAGACTTCGCCGCGGCCCATGAGTTGGCCGTCAGACCTTCGAAGCTCCGCAACGAGCAGACCGTAAGGCTCCGCCACCGTGATTTGAAAACGGCCGTCGCGAACCCAGACCCGGCCCGCTTCGAGGTTCGTATTGCCCACTTGTCTGTAGATGGTGAAGTAATCTCCGCCGCCGGTGAACGCGAGACCGCCGGTGATCTCGATCGGGCCCGAAAGGCTGATTTGTTGTTTGAAGTGTTTCGCCCAAGCATGATCGGGTCGTTTAACCGGCGTAGTCGGAAGCCGAAGCGTCGTCTTGTTCGGAACGGTCGTCGCGGCCTGAGGCGGGGGAACAGCTTGGCCCTTCGGCGCGCTGACCGGCGGCGCTCCGAGATATACGGCCGGAGCTAGGACAGCGGGCGCCTGCGCGGTTGCCTGAGAGGGCAATGCCAATGGAACCCGCACGTGGTTAGTCACGCTTGCAGCAGCCGGAGCTTTCGCCGCGGGTTGAATTGCGGCGGCCTGCTTGCGGAACGTTTCGATCATCTGTCTGCCGACGGGATTGGTTAGAGCTTTTTCTTCGTTATTCGCCTGGGCGGCATCGCGTGAAACGACGACTCCGGCAAGCTGCACGGGCTTTTGACCCTGGGGCTGATTTTGGCTTTGGGGCGGGCGCTTAACTCCAGCTCGCAAATAGATGGCGGGAGTCTGAGGAGCGGATACGGCCTTGGCAAAAGAGTCCTCTAATATAGACATGGGTGGAGAGGTGCGCTTGAGGCTGACGCGAACGGGCTTCATATCGACGAGCTGCCGGAAATCGATCTTCTGAATTTGGGCAGGCAAGAAGACGGCCTGTGCCGCAAGCAAAAAGAAGATTAAGCGGAATTGATTTAGATTGATGGACGAAACCACGCTTCCTCTCCTTGGATACGTCATGATCCTTTCCTAGATCATGAAGAGCGCACAACGACGCCCTCAGACTTAATTTTATTTAGAATGCGCGAAAATGGTCAATGAAGTTCTTGTCTTTATGCCTAGCTAAATAGTCCTGGATATGATCAGCCAATTGTCTGGCTAGTCTTTCGTCCTTGCCCGCATTTGACCACCGACCTTCATCGTCTTTTTCATCAACGAATACTGTGACATCGATGACATAAGGACGCCGATCGCCGACTACCGCAATCTTGGCTTTGGCGCGCACGACATCATCATTCTTCACGGCCTCGCCGCGCTTGCCTAGGGGCACTCTAAAGGGGTTGGACATATAGATTCGTTCGTTACCCTCGGCGGGGAGAAGGCCGACACCGAGAGTATTCACAATGGCTTTCTGAATATCCGCGCTTGAGTAGTCAAGCTCCGGCGTTGAAACCGTGCCGGTTGCGCAGGCCGTGACTACCAAGAGCAGGGGCAGAAGTCTCATCGATTATTCTTCGGAATCTTCTCTGCATCTTTGAGGAACTGCGCAATGCCCTTATCAGTCAAAGGATGCTGGCAAAGCTGCTGCATGACCTTGAACGGAATTGTCGCAATGTCGGCGCCAATCAACGCCGACTCGAGCACATGAATCGGATGACGAATGCTCGCCACCAGGATTTCAGTCGAGAACTCGTAGTTATCGAAAATCTGGCGAATTTGCCCGATGATGTTCATGCCATTGGCCCCGACGTCATCAAGTCGCCCGACGAACGGCGAGATCATAGACGCGCCCGCTTTTGCGCAAAGCAAAGCTTGAACCGGGGAGAATACCAGGGTGACGTTGGTCTTCACGCGCTCCACGGCGAAGCGGCGCACAGCGACAAGGCCTTCCTCGCTCATTGGAATTTTCACGACGATATTATCGTGAATCTTGGCGAGCTCCCGGCCCTCTTTGAGCATGCCTTCCGCATCGAGGCTCACGACTTCGGCCGAAATGGGGCCATCGACCACCTGACAAATCTCTTTCAAAACGTCGTTGAACGGGCGGCCGGTCTTGGCAACGAGGCTCGGGTTCGTGGTCACACCATCCGCCCAGCCGCGGTTAACAGCTTGTTTGATTTCGGTAATATCAGCGCTATCGATAAAGAATTTCATGTCTATCTCCCCTGGAGATAAAGATGTACGGCCCGTACCCCTAAAAATCAAGGCACAAACTCGGGCGCGCGGAGCTTAACGCTTCAGCGTGTCTTTGAGCTCGTAGGATCCCGCTTTTTGCCCCACCAGCCAGCGGGCCGCGCTGACCGCGCCTTTGGCGAAGACGCTGCGATTGAGCGCGACATGCTCGATGGTGATCGTTTCGTCGGGGCTCATGCAATAGAGGCGGTGAATGCCGAAAATACCGCCGCCGCGAATCGAAATGGCTTCTGGAACCTCTTTCGTCACGCTTGCCTTCAAAACGTCCTGCAGGAGGATGGCGGTCCCGCTCGGCTTGTCTTTTTTATGGCGATGATGAAACTCCTCGATTTGAAAATCGAAGTCATCGAGCTGAGCGACCTTTTTGATCAGCTCCGTGAACATTGCGATGCCCAAGCTCATGTTGGGCGCCCAAAGAACCGGGATCTTCCTCGATGCCGATTTGAGCCGGGCGAAGTCGTCTCGCCCCAATCCCGTGGTGCCGCTCACGAGCGGCCGCTTGTTTTTCACGCACCAATCAACGATGTCGCCGAAAATGGCCGGAGAAGAAAAATCAATGACGACATCTACGTCTTTTCTCTGAAAGGCCGAGAGCTCAGGCTCGAGCCGCACGCCCAGCGTGGCATCTGCGCGATCGACGCCGCCGGCCAGCTGCCAATCTGGATCTTGATGAACGACCTTGACGATTTCCTGGCCCATGCGGCCTGAGATCCCGCAAATGACGAGTTTGGTTTTCTGTTTTTTCTTGGCGCGACTCATGGCTGAATTTCCAGTCTCTCGAGCGCGCGCTTGAGGGGCTCGCGGTACTCGGCCGCAAGAGGAACTAGCGGAAGCCTGAGCTCCTCGCTTTTTATGATGCCCATCATCTTCAGCGCGGCCTTTACAGGAATTGGGTTCGCTTCAATGAACAAAAGCTTGATCAAGTCGTTGTACTTCTCGGCCTCTTGCATGACGCCGGGCTCGCGGCGGCGGAGCTGTTCGAGTTGTTCAACCATCCGTCCCGGAATCAAATGAGAAAGCACCGAAATCGTGCCTCTCCCGCCGACAGAGCAAAGCTGCAGCCAGGTCCCGTCGTCACCGCTCGTGATCAAAAAATTGCTGCCGCATTTTTGATAAATGCTCCGCCCAAACTCGACGTCGCCGCTGGCCTCTTTGATGCCGATGATGTTGTCGGCTTCGCTCAGCGTCTTGATGGTGTCGAGACTCAACGAAGTAATCGTTCGAGAGGGCACGTTGTAGAGAATGACGGGGACTGAAACTGCCTTTGCGACGGCCTTGAAGTGCTCGACGAGCCCGCGCTGAGGGGGCTTGTTGTAGTACGGCGTGACGGTGAGTAGCGCGTCCGCGCCCCACTTTTCGGCTTCACGCGAAAATTCGATCGTCGACTGGGTCGAGTTCGTTCCCGTTCCGACGATGAGCGGAACCTGTCCCGCGACTTCCGACTTTACGAACGAGAAGATTTTTTCGCGCTCTCGATCGGTGAGCACGGGGCTTTCGGCTGTCGTGCCGCTGATGACGAATCCGTTAATTTTGTTGTCGAGCTGAAAGCGAACGAGCCGTTTCAGCGAATCGAAATCGATTTCGCCCCCGCTAAACGGGGTAATCAGGGCCGTGAACACTCCATCAAATGATTTCATTCAGCGCCTCTTTCAAAACAATTCCTTCGGCAATCAGCTGTGCCGGCCCCCGCAACAATACGACGTTCTGGTCCGCGGGAAATTCAACTTCGAGCCGGCCGCCGGGCATTCTCACTTCAAACACGTTTTGTGCCGGCTGTTCAAGCTTTGCCGCGTATGCCGCGGCCATCGCGCCGGTTCCGCAGGCCAACGTAAAATCCTCGACTCCGCGCTCGAAGCTGATCGCAACGATTTTAGCGGGCCCGGTCGGAGCGTAGAAGGTCACGTTCGACCCGCGCGGGCCGGCTTTTTTCGGGTAACGATTGGCGAGCGCCGTTTCGCGCAGCTTTCGCGTATCATTTAGCTTAGTTTCTTTAATGACGGCATGAGGAACTCCCGAGTCGACGAGCACCGGTAAATCTTTCTCGACCAGACGGGGAGGAAGCATCATGACCTGAACGCCGCCACCGTCGAGAATTTTCGCTTTCACGATGCCCGCGGCCGTCTTGAATCGCATTTCGCTCTTCGCAATGCCCTTCGCGTGCGCAAATCTGGCGACGCAGCGGGCGGCGTTGCCACACATTTCCGCATGCGAGCCGTCGGAGTTGAAAAAGTCCCACGAAAAATCGGCATCCTGCGCGTTCTCGACGAGCACGACCCCGTCGGCCCCGATTCCGTGGCCGCGGCGGCACAAGAGCTTGGCGAACTCGGCGCGGCTGTTGATTCCGTATTCTTCGCGCAAGACTTTGTCGAGCCCGGGCGCGCGCGCGTCGATGATTATGAAGTCATTGCCGGCGCCGGACGTTTTCGTGAACTGCAATGG
>DASUEL010000608.1:0-2504 GCA_036275095.1 Bdellovibrionales bacterium | reverse complement strand
TTCGCCGGTTCTGGTCGCGCGTCAGCCTCAAAGTCGACCAGCCGATGGAGCCCGCGCTCGCCACCGCGGAAGCGCTCGAGCGCCACGTTCGCGCCATGGCCGAATAAGTTTTGAAAGGGCCGGGCCAGCCGGGCCCTAAAGTGGAACTCCGAAGCCGAGCTGAAGCGACGTTTCTCTTACGTACACGACTGAAAAATAAAGATAGAAATCGAAGCCCATCATATAGAAGCCCGCGCCTGCAAACGGGTCCGTCGATCCTTCGCCTCCGTGGTCGGCGCCCGCTTGCACGTAAGGGCGCACGAAACCTCTCGTGAACAGATACTTCGCGCTGGCCGCCGCGGCTAGCCTGGCGCCTGCGGGCTCCGATCGGTAGGCGAGCCCTGCTCCCGCCTCGGCGGCCCAATGCTCCCAAACGCGCATGACGTTGACGCCGAGGGTGGAGCGCGGCGGATTATGATAACCGCTCCCCCACGACCACGAAGCGTGAGCGTGTGATGAGGCCGTGATAACGAGGAGCATGATGAGCCGTTTCATGACGCCACTCTAACAAAAAACGCCTTCTTTCGTGAACAACTCTACACGCACGGGCAAAAATTCCTGAACGAAGTGGATTTAACAAAGGCTATATGGCGCGAACCCCCAATGAACCCACGACTTTGAAACGACGGCCGCCCCCGGAGTCCGGCGAAAAACGATCCGCACGCAGCAAAAAAGAGCAGGTGCTTTCGCTTTTCTCTTCGGGCGTCTCCAACATCTACGAGCTGAGCCAGCTGACCGGGTCCAAGCCCAGCTATGTCGCATCTGTGCTGCAGAACGCGGGCCATCTTACTGGCTACTTCGACTTGTACACACACACGTCGAGCCCCATGAACGTGTACGCTCAGTTTTTTGGCGGCAAGCTCGGCTTCAAAAACGTCGAGATCGCCCGCCGAAGCGTCGACACGATCGAAACGTTTTATCAGCAATTCGAAGAGACGAAAGACCGCGCGGGCCAGCATCACGCGCTTGCGGTGGCGCTGACGATGTTCAATCGCGCGCGCTTTTGCGGAAAGCGTGACGAGTCCGAAATTTTCAGAATGTGGCTTCTCGAAAAGCTGCGCCCGCCCGCAGAGGAGACACACTAAGGCGTTGAAGCTCAGTGACGGGGCTCTTTGCCGGTAATACGGCTATGGCCCTGATGAAGAAGTCCGTGGAGCAGGGCAACCTCAGATTTAGAAAGCTCCGCCCGGCCGAAAATCTTACGAAGCTTTTTCAAAATACGCTCGGGGTTTTGATTGTCGACGAAGCCGGTCGCTTCGAGATACCGGCTCCAATGAGTCATGAGCGCTTCGAGCTCGCGCAGCTCAGACCGCTCCGATGTTTTCAAGCTCTCCGTTCGTGACGGCTCGTTCGACTCATAGAGACGCGCGAGCACGATCGCCACCGCATGGCTCAAGTTCAATGACGGATTCGCGCCGTCTGTGGGGATGAAGCAGGCATGCGAGCAAAGCGCGAGCTCGCCGGCATCGAGCCCCGTGCGCTCGTTGCCGAAGATCAGCGCGACTTTCGATTCGCGCGCACGCGATGCAACTTCCGCGAGCGTCAGCGTGGGCCGGCGCATCTCGCCGCCCCGGCGCGTGAATCCGACCGATAGCTGGCAGTCGGCGATGGCTTCCTTTAGCGAATTTTTGATCTTGAGCTCTTTGAGCAGCCCGGCGGCATTGGGTGTCGCCATCTTTTCGGCCTCGAGGCTTTCGACGTCGCAAAGGGGGCTCACCAAGGCGCAATCGTGAACCGCGAAATTCGAGCTCAGGCGCGCGCAGGAGCCTATGTTTCCTGCATTCTGGGGGCGGCAGAGAATTAGGCGCACGTTGTTCATCGCCCCTCTATAACATGGAGCTTCAGGGTCTCAAAACGGGAATATTGTGACCCGTGGCCTCGAGCAGCCGTAATCATCACTGGAGTTGGACCCGTCCAGTTCCTGAACTACAATTTGAGACGCGAGGTACATTATGCGATATATGGTTTTGCTCGTTGTCTTACTCATGGGGAGCGTAGCCATGGCTTGGAGCCCGAAAGATTTCAAGAAGCCCACTAAAGAAGAGCTCAAAGCGAAACTCGACCGCGAATCATACTCTTGCACCCAAGAGGAGGGCACCGAGCGCCCGTTTCAGAACAAGCTCTGGAACGAAAAGCGCGACGGCATCTATGTCGATATCGTCTCGGGCGAGCCTTTGTTCAGCTCGCACGACAAGTTCGATTCAGGCACGGGCTGGCCCAGCTTCACGAAACCGCTCGTCAAAGAGAACATCACGACCAAAACCGATCGCAAGCTCTTCATGACCCGCACCGAGGTGCGAAGCAAATATGCCGACAGCCATCTTGGCCACGTCTTCGACGACGGGCCGGGCCCCACGGGCCTCCGCTACTGCATGAATTCGGCCTCACTGAAATTCATTCCGGCCGAGGACCTCGAAAAAGAAGGCTACGCTGAGTTCAAACACCTATTCGCGAAATCGGATTCG
>DASUEL010000607.1:0-4611 GCA_036275095.1 Bdellovibrionales bacterium | reverse complement strand
TTCGCGAGCTGCTGCTGGTCGAGGCCAAGCTGTGGAAGAGCGTTCTTTCGGCCGGCAATTCCAAAGAGGCGGACATATACAAACTCTATGAAGCGCGATTCAAGAGCCTGCCGCGCGATCGCGCGGGTTTTCGCGGGCTCTTTCGGGGCGGCGACGGCCGCCCGAACATTGGTGTTGATTCCACGCAGCTTTGCAAGCGGCTCGTCGAGCTCAGCCAAGAGAGCTTGAAAGATCTGCCGGTCGCGAGCGCTCGGCATTGATGAAGCCAGGCCGTAAAATCGAATGAAAAACGGCTCCAATAGCGGAGCCGTTTTAGTTTAGCCAAACCCGTTTTATCTTCATCAAAAGCGCCACCCCGATTGCGTAAACGCATCTGCTAAGTACTGGATTTTCTTGAATAAAATATAAAAATAAAGTACACCTATGGTCTTGCTCACAACCCCGAAAAGCGCCACTCATGGTCCCCTCCGGAGTGGCGTTGAGGGGCGTGGGCAGGTCGGTCGAGTCTGCGGCGTGCGGACTTGAGAAAACTAAACCAAGTGGAGTGCGCGTTGTGCGTGCTTCGGAGATTCCAGTACCGTCTGGATTCTCCTTGAATGAGCCCGTTAAATGTCCGGGCTCAAGGAGAAGAGTTATGAGTAATACTGCGATTCAGATTCCGCATTTCAATCCTGATCAGATCGCGTTGATCCGCCGTCATGTGGCGAAAGACGCGAGCGATGAGGAAATCCAGCTTCTGCTGCATCAATGCCAGCGGCTCGGCCTCGATCCCCTTTCACGGCAGATTTACGCCATCAAGCGCGGTTCGAACATTACCGTTCAAACCTCGATCGATGGATTCCGTTTGATCGCCGAGAGATCGGGCAAGTACGCCGGCCAACTCGGCCCTTACTGGTGCGGAGAAGACGGGGAGTGGAAAGACGTATGGCTCGATAAGAAACCTCCGGTCGCGGCCAAAGTGGGTGTCATGAGAAGTGACTTCAAAGAACCGCTTTGGGCGTCAGCTCGGTGGGCGTCATACGCGCAAGAGTCTCCTCTGTGGAGGAAGATGCCTGACCTGATGCTCGCGAAATGCGCCGAGAGCCTCGCGCTCCGTAAGGCGTTTCCGCAGGAGCTCTCCGGTATCTACACCGCGGATGAGATGTACCAAGCCGATCATCAAGGTGCGACCGTCGAAGCTCGACGCCAGCCTGAGGAGACGACCTCCGAAGAAGGCGAAGAGGCCGAAGGTGCTGCGAAGAAAGGTGATCAATTTTATGATCCCGAGCTTCCGTACTGCGAGGATTGCGGCGCCGTGATGGTGAAAAGCCGGAACAAGGAGTACTTCTACTGCCCGCACTGGAAAGACGGCGGCCATCATTCGAAGCCGGTCAAAGTCTCGCGCCTGAGCGAGTTCTTGGAGCTGCAAAACCTGCGGCGCCAGAACGCCGAAGACGCGGCCTTGCCTGAGTCGGATGTCGGCAGCGGCCATTAACCAAGATTTGCGGATCGTTTATTCGTGAGATTTGAATCGCCCGGGTTTCGACCCGGGCTTTTTTTTGCTTTAATTGGGGCAGGAGGCCTCGATGAATTTCACACCCGCGAGTCCCGTGTCGATTGGCGCGTTCGTTCTCATCTTGATTTTCGTGATCGGTTTTTATTCCGCCGGCACCTTCATCGCCAGCCGCCGGCTTGGCGGCCCGGCACTCAAGCGCGCGCTTCTCGTGCTTGCGGGAATTTTGGCGTGGAACGCGCTGCTGGCGATCCCGGTCGTGACCGGCTGGATCAGTGCCGCGGTCATGCCGAGGCTCATGTTGTTTTTCTTAGCGGCCAATCTCGCGGCGGTGATTTTTGCGTTCTCGGCTCCCGGGGTGTGGCTCTCGCGCGGTCTTCCCATTTGGGCGCTCGTGGCGTTTCAAGGATTTCGTCTTCCGCTCGAGCTCATCCTGCACAGCTGGGGCGAGCAAGGCACGATACCGATGTCGATGACTTGGAGCGGATCGAATTTCGACGTGATCACCGGGATCGCATCACTGGCGCTCGCGCCGTTCGCCGTGCGAAGCGCGGCCGCGGCGTGGATGGCGAACCTGATTGGGTTCGCCTTGCTGTTGAATGTCGGCCGCGTCGCGGTTCTGTCGTCGCCGCTGCCGTTCGCTTGGGGCGTGGAACCGCCGCTTCAGCTGGTGCTTTATCTTCCGTACGCGTGGATCGGGCCCGTATGCGTCGCGGGTGCGCTGGCTGGTCACGTAATTCTGACGAGAGCGTTGTTGTCGAAGGGTGTCCACTGAGCGAGGCGATTAGGTTTTCGCGTCTTCGAGAAGGGCTCGGGCCACCTCGCAAAAACCCCGGCCGCCTTTTGACGGCGCGACGTGTGCCGGCTTTGACGTAAGTCGATCGCTGAAGCGCGCGATGTTCGCCACAGCGAACGAATTGTTGAAAAACTTGAACATCGGCTCGTCATTGGGGGAGTCGCCGACAAAGGCGATTTCTTTTTGAATCGCCGAGGCCATCAGGCCGAACTCGTTCTTGAGATATTCTTTGCACATGGTCAGCTTGTCGAAGTTGCCGAACCAGCCGTTCACGTGAATCGAGCTGACTTTTGCGACGGCGCCGTGTTTTTCGAAGATCTTCACGATTCTGTCGATGTCTTTGGTTTCGAGCGGCTCTACGTCTTCGCAGAAGTCGATCGCCAAATCGCTGATGCGTGAAAACTGGTCACTTGCGATCGCCGCGCCTTTGACCGAGCTCAAGATCTCGGGTGCGATGACACGGTCAAGCTTGTCACGGCTCGCGAGCCGGGCGCGCTCGTCGACGGCGAAATGCCGTTTCATGACTTTGTTTTCGTAGCGAAAATAGAATGCGCCGTTCTCGCCGATGACTCCGTCAACAGGCCAGACGCGCGCGATCATTTCACACCAGCCGGCAGGACGGCCGGTGACGGGAATCACCTTGATTCCGCGGCCCACCAAGCTCCAAAGTGCCGCGTAGGCCGGAGCTCCAAGGCGGCCGTGATCGGTGAGCGTGTCGTCGATATCGGTGAAGAGAAATCGCACGCCCGGATTTCTGAATTCGCTCAGAGGTTTCATACTCTTGAACAAGATCGGAGCTTTTCGGGTTTCGGCCAAGTCCGTACGCCGAAATGTTCCGCGGCACGCGTGTTTCTGTGCGGTCGCGCGCGCCATTTGCACGACTAAAGTTTTGCGCTCACTGCGACTAAAGTTTGATGAAACAAGATCTATTTATTCGTCCATATTTGCGCGAAACGTCAATTTTTGGGCTTGCATGAGAATTTGGAAAGCCTCATTTTACAAAAGAGAAACGCTACTAATATATAGACGGGGACCTCTTGGCCAAATCAACTGCAGCAAAATCGAAATCAGCGGCCGACAAAAGCTCGAAATCAAAGTCTTCGGGCACCAATGGCGGCAAGAAGCTGGTGATCGTCGAGTCACCGACCAAAGCAAAGACGATCCGCAAATTTCTGGGCCGTAATTACATCGTCGAGTCGTGCATGGGCCACGTACGTGATCTGCCGCAATCGGCGAAAGACATCCCAGAGAAGATCAAGAAGCAACCGTGGGGCCACTTGGGCGTGAACGTCGAAAACGATTTCGATCCGGTTTACATGGTTCCCAAGAACAAGACGAAAGTGGTCAAGAACCTGCAAGACTGCCTCCGCGAAGCCGACGAGCTGATCCTCGCCACTGACGAAGACCGCGAAGGTGAGAGCATCTCATGGCACCTGCTCGAGATTCTCAAGCCGCGGGTGCCTGTTAAACGCATGGTGTTTCACGAAATCACGAAAGAGGCCATTGAAGAGGCGCAAAACAAGTTTCGCGACATCAACTACAACCTCGTGCGCGCCCAAGAGGCCCGCCGGATTCTCGACCGCCTGGTCGGTTACACGATATCGCCTCTGATTTGGAAAAAGGTGGCTTACGGCCTGTCGGCCGGGCGCGTGCAATCCGTCGCCGTTCGGTTGATTTGTGAGCGCGAGCTCGAGCGCATGCGCTTCAAAAAAGCCGAATACTGGACGCTTTCGGCCGACCTCAACAAAGCGAACAATCCGTTTGAAGCCCGGATACTTTCGTACAAAGACAAACGTATCGCGATCGGCAAAGATTTCGACGCGCATACCGGCCAAATTCTCGCCGACCGCGCCAAAGAAGTGCTTCGTCTCGACGAGGCTCAAGCCAACAGCCTCAAGAAAGAGCTCTTCAAACAAGACTGGAAGGTAACAGAGGTCGAAGAGAAACCGGTGTCGCGCAAGCCCGCCGCTCCCTTCATCACCTCGACTCTTCAGCAAGAAGCCAACCGCAAGCTCGGCATGGGCGCCAAAGAAGCCATGCGGGTCGCGCAGTCGCTGTACGAGCAAGGCTTCATCACGTACATGAGAACGGACTCGGTCAATCTCTCCGAGCAGGCCATCAAAGCCGCGCGGGGAGCAATCGAAAAGCTTTACGGCAAAGAGTTTTTGCCGCTTCATCCGCGCACGTACACGCACAAGCAGCCGAAAGGCGCGCAAGAAGCGCACGAAGCCATTCGTCCCGCAGGAACGAACATGGTTCCGCCCGACGACACGGGCCTCAAAGGCGCGGAGCTCAAGCTTTACGAACTGATCTGGAAGCGCAC
>DASUEL010000606.1:0-2158 GCA_036275095.1 Bdellovibrionales bacterium | reverse complement strand
TTGTAGTTGGCCTCGAAATTCTCGACGTCTTGCATGATCGAGAGCTGCATTTGGCGCTCGCGCTCGAGCTCGTCGAAGTTTTTCTTGCACATGCGCTCGAACTCGTCGCGCCGCCCGTCGAGCTCGGCCAGCACGGCCTGGGAGCTCTCGAGACGCTGGGTCAGCTCTTGAATGCGGGTTTCGGTGACGAGCGATTGCGACTCGAGCTGTGAGGCGGCGAGCGTGACGGTCTGAGACTCGCGCCGTTTTTGCACGAGGCTGTCGTCGAGCTCGATGAGTTTTTGGCGCTCGGCCTGGAACGACTCGTTCTCGCGCGTGAACTGCTCCACCAGAGAATTCGCTTCGCCATCGACGGCCGAGAACTGCGACTCTAGAGTCGTGAGCTCGCCCTCGACCGCGATGCGGCGGGCTTCGAGCTCCTGGAGCATGTTACCGGTCATCACTTCGTTGCGGCGGGCTTGCTCGATTTCGAACTCGATGCGCTGAAGCTCGGATTCTTTTTTCTGAACGGCCGACTGCGCCTCGTACCGTGCCTCTTGAGCCGTGTGAACCTGGCGCTCGATTTCGGCGAGCTTGAGTTTCAGCTCCTGAAGCTGGGCGTCCCATTGCTGGAGCTCGGCTTGATCTTTGGTTTCTTGATCGGTCATGCGCTCGAGCGTCGACTTGAAGTTGTCGATGTCGGCTTTGAGGCCGAAATACTTGTGGGATGATACGAGCAGGTCGAGATCTTTCACCTGGTTTTTGAGCTCGCGATAACGCTCGGCTTTTTTGGCCTGGCGCTGAAGGCTGTCGAGCTGGCGTTTGATCTCGCCGACGATGTCGTTCAAACGAAGAAGGTTTTGATCGGTGGCCGCGAGTTTGCGCTCGGACTCGCGCTTACGCACGCGAAACTTCGTGATGCCCGCGGCCTCTTCGATGAGGTAGCGGCGCTCTTCGGGTTTGGCGGTGATGATTTTGCCGATCGCGCCCTGTTCGATGATCGAGAAGCCTTTGGCGCCGACACCGGTATCCATGAAAATTTCTTGGATGTCTTTGAGGCGCGCGGCTTCTTTATTGATGAGATATTCGGACTCGCCCGAGCGATGAAGCTTGCGGGTGACCATGATCTCGGTGTGTTTCATGAAGCGGGCCGGGAACGGGCCGCCGTCGTTTTCGAGTACGAGCGAAACTTCGGCAAAACCGGTCGGCGCATAGCCTTCGCTTCCTGCGAAAATGACGTCTTCCATGCTGGAGCCGCGAAGGTGCTTGGCCGACTGCTCGCCCATCACCCAAATCAGCGCGTCAACGATGTTTGATTTGCCGCATCCGTTCGGGCCCACGATCCCTGTGATGCCGTCGTCGAAATGGATGACGGTGCGGTCTTTAAAGGACTTGAACCCCTGCAACTCAAGCTTCTTGATTTTCAAAGCTGTTCCCCGCCTTTAGTATAGGTATATGGCTTCGATTTCGCCTTGGCCGACGCCTTAAGTCAATACTGAATATTGTGAAATTCTTAAAGTTTGTGAGCCCTTAAACGACTTCAGTTCACGTTAATTTTGAAAGGAGCGGGAAAGCTCCACGCCCCGGGTTTATGCCTATGGACGCAGTACGGCTAAGCTCAACCCGCCAACGCTGCGAAAATGCGAACGTTGGCGAGTTTTGACGCAGGCGGGCCCAACCTTCAGTCACTCGAAAAGCGAACGCCAGGAAAATACAGCACGTACTCTTCCGTGCTCGCCAGTCCGTAGCCGTAGTTTAGGCCGCGCAACGTGACGCAATCGGCCCCTATGATCGGCAGGAGATCGAGCATGAATGCGACGTGGCCGTCCTGATCGCGCTCGATACGGCGGCACTCCTTCACGCGCCCGGAGGCCTCGTGGTACGAGCAGTCGAACCGTGGGCCTTCGGCCGTAGTCTCAACACGCAGCCAGCCCGGCGTCACCGCGACGAGTGTGAGCTCCCCGCTGAACGCGCGCCGAAAATTTTCGGAATCTTTGTGCGACACGCACCGCGAGCCTTCGCAGCCGGTAACCCGCGTGTGCAGCCGGCCTTTTGCGAGCGTATGTCTCATCGGCGCGGCCCTCAGCCGGGCCAGCGCGCGCGGATCGGGTTGGCAAAGGCTTGGCTCCCACACGGGAACGCTCTGCCCGGGCAAAGTGAAGCCCAAGCCGTTGAGGTT
>DASUEL010000605.1:0-12095 GCA_036275095.1 Bdellovibrionales bacterium | reverse complement strand
CATTTCCGCCCGCTGCCGTTTAGAAAATGAGAACGCCGCCTCGAATGCACGGCGATCGCGGCCGCCTTTTTGCCTGACTGCATTCAATACGATCACAAAAATTCTTCATTCTCCCGGGGCGCTGACGGTTTTCCGCAGAAGTCATTAATATCCTGCTCCGCGGGTTCTGGCCCGCCGATTGCAATTTGATGCGGCTATAGGCCGTTTAATTCGGGAGAGATTTATGAACTATGCTGCCGCACTCGCGTCGGTTCTTATTGCAAGTGTATCCTTCGCCGCTCAGGACCTGAAGCAAATCCAGGAACAGCTGAAACATGCTTGTGATAACGAAAAAACCGTCATGATCGATTCAGTCTACTCAGCAGTCGAAACTCACGCGGCCGAGTTCAGCCGATACTTGCGTGATCTTCCTCTGCATAAGCGGCAGACCTTAGTCAGCGCTTCTCGTCTAGCGCTGGAGCTGCGCCAGGCATCCGAAATTAAATACTCGGCGCAAAGCAGACAAGAAGCTCTCCTCAAACAACTTGATAATCTACAGTTAACCGATGAGCAGGCCGGTCAAATCGGGGCCGAGCTCAATGCCAAAACAATGGAGCTCGTTCAAGCCAATCGAACCATCGCTCGTTTGAGTAAACAGATTTCAAATGTACAGGAGCTCTTTCCCGTCAACGACACCTCGGACGCTTTCAATCCCGCGTTCAAGCACTGCCAGAACGCAGCCGGCAGCGAAGCTTGCGTGGTCATCGTGTATAAATCCGAATTCGAAGGACGGCGCAGAACCTTTTACGTCGGCTACTGGACCACTTTAAAAGTTGGTGCGAAAGAGATCGTCTTGAGAATCACTGCAGCGAATTCCGGGGTCGAGCGAAAGGATTTTTCGAATACTTTCGAATACTATTTGTCAAACAAAGCCACGAGAGTCTCGATGGAGTCGCTGGTGAACGATGATCTCTACAGCCGCGCCCCGGAGTGCAAGACGGCGCAATCGGACTTAAAACCAAAATCCTATCAACTGACTCTTTCATTTACGGACTTCGAGGCTTTCAGAGCTCGCTGGCTCGACGCAAATCCTTTAGGGCTTTGAGAGCCGCGCGATGCGCCCGTCGTCCGTCGACAAATAGAGGAATCCGTCGGGCCCGGGCCGCACGTTTCGCACGCGAAGGCCGAGCTTCGCAAGAAGCTCCTCTTGCTTCACGACTTTGCCGCCGCTCACGACGAGGCGGCGCAGATGCGTGCCGCTCAGACACCCGAGAAAAATATTGCCCTTCCACTTCGGAAACTGATCGCCATTGTAGATCGTCATGCCCGAGGGCGAGATCGACGGCACCCAGTGCGCGACCGGGTCTTCCATTCCCGCTTTCGACGTGCCTTCGCCTATGCGCGGGCCCCAGTACTCGCGGCCGAACGTCACGACCGGCCAGCCGTAGTTCGCACCCGCCTTGATCAAGTTGACCTCGTCGCCGCCGCGCGGGCCCATCTCGGCCTCCCAGAGCTCGCCTGTTTCGGGATGGCGCACGAGCCCCTGAGGGCTTCGATGCCCGAGGCTCCAGATTTCGGGCTTGGCGTCTTTTGTTTTCACGAATGGATTGTCCTGCGGAACCGAGCCGTCTTCTTTGAGGCGAACGATTTTGCCCGTGTGATACTGAAGGCTCTGCGCGCGGTGACGCTCGTTGCGGTCGCCGATGGTCACGAAGATGTGGCCTTTGCCGTCGAACTCGATGCGCGAACCGAAGTGAATCTGGTTGTCGTTGGGCTCATGCGCGGTGAAGATTTTTTTGAAATCAGAAAGCTCGCTGCCAGAAAGCGTCGCGGTTGCAACCGCTGTCGTCGCGCCGTCGTCGGCCGGTTCTGAATAACTCAAGTAGATTTTGTTGGCGTCCTTGTAGTGTACGCGCACGTCGAGCATTCCGCCCTGTCCTTTGGCCCACACTTTCGGCGGCTTGCTCAGCGTGGTAACGCTTTTGGTTTTTGGGTCGAAGATGCCCACGTTCCCGTCGCGCTCGGTGAAAATGATGCGGCCGTCTTGCAGAAAATCAAAACCCCACACGATCGACTTGCGCTCGGCGAGAGTTTCGAACTTGAACTTCTGGCCTTCGGACTCCCAGATCTTCGCGGTCTCCTGGGCGATCGACGGAACCGCGATGAGCACGGCCAGAATAGCCAACAACGAAAAACGCATGGGTGAAGCCCTCCCTATGCGACTTTTATCTTTCGACTCCCCTCGTGATTCAATCGAAATGTGCAGCCCCGCACAAGAAGCGGAGGTGCGCGGCGGGTTGTTGCGCGAATTTCAACTTTCATCTACGATTCATCCTTTTCGTTCACTCGATTCAGGAGCGCATATGGTCAAAATGAGCGTGGTCTACCAAGGACAAAAACACTGCGAGCTCACGCACGAGCCGTCTCAATCGAAAATCGAAACCGACGCGCCCAGGGATAACCAAGGCAAAGGCGAGAGGTTCTCTCCGACCGACTTGGTTGGCGCCGCGCTCGCGAGCTGTATCTTGACGACGATGGCGATTGTCGGCGACCGAGACGGACTGAAGCTCGAGGGCGCCCGAGCGGAGGTCGAGAAAGTCATGGCCGACAGCCCGCGCCGCATTGATTCTCTCATCGTGCGGGTCACGCTGCCGGCAGCGCTCACGTCCGACCAGCGACGTAAAATGGAGGCGACCGCGAAGGCCTGCCCCGTGCACCGGAGTCTTCACCCGGAGGTGAAGATCCCGATGACATTCAACTATATTTGAAGTTTTGCCTTAAACGGCTTTCTTGCGGGGAGGCTGCTGATACCAGCGCTGCGATGGCTCGTACGAACGGCCATCGGGCCGGCGCTGCTGGAAGATAAAGCGGGCGAAGGGATGCGCTTTGGCTTGGCCTTCAGCTTGGCCTTGTGGTTTCTCTTGTTTTTCTTGAACGGGTTTGGGAGCGGCCGCTTTGGCTTTAACCTGCTTCTTGACCGCGGGCTTCTCCGATTTGCCTCCACGGATCAATTTGAGACTCGGTTTTTTGCTACGAGCTGCGGGTTTCTTGCTGCGAGCTGCGGTCATTCCTCACTCCTCTCAATATATAATGTGCGACAGGCACTAACCGTTATCGGCAGACCTGGCCAAAGGTTGAGCGGCTTTTTGCTGGTCACGGCGCGGCGATACGCTTACATTACGTCGATCATGTCGACGACTCCCAATTTGCTACAAGTGCAAGGCGGCGCCAAAGGCTTCGGCGGGCAAAGCTTGTTTCGCGATGCCACGTTCGCGGTGAACGCGGGCGAACATGTCGGCGTGATCGGCCCCAATGGCGCGGGCAAGACCACGCTCTTCAAAATTTTGATCGGCGATGAAGCACTCGACGACGGGCAGCTCATTCGCTCGCGCGAGCTTTCGCTTGGGTATCTCTCTCAACACGACAACTGGAAGCCCGAGGAGACCGGCAACCAATTTCTCGAACGCACCTCGAGGCTCCCGATCTGGCAAACGAAAGCGATGGGAAAAGAGTTGCTCCTCACCGAGGAGCTCTACGCGAAACCCATCATGAGCTTGAGCGGCGGTTTTCGCATGCGCATAAAGCTCGTAGGTCTTCTCGGCCAGAACCCGAACCTCATGCTGCTCGACGAGCCGACGAACTATCTCGATCTCGAGACGACGCTGCTTCTCGAAAAGTTTCTGCAGAACTTCGACGGCGCGTTTTTGCTGATCTCCCACGATCGCGAGTTTTTGAAGCGAACGACCGACCACATTCTCGAGATCGAGGGCGGCGACATCACCAAGTTCAACGGCAACATCGACGACTATTTCGAGCAAAAAGAAATGCTGCGGGCCCAGCTCGAAGCTCGCGCGCAAACGCTCGCCGACAAACGAAAGAGCATTCTCGATTTCGTCGCACGCTTCGGAGCGAAAGCCACCAAAGCGCGCCAGGCTCAAAGCCGGCTCAAAACGCTCGAGAAAATGGAGACCATCGAGCTGAAGCCCTTGCCCATAGGCGCGGCCATTCGCATTCCGCCGCCATCTCACGTCGGAAAGGCCGTGCTGAAGCTGAGCGGCGCCGAGCTCGGCTACCCGTCGAAGACCGTGCTCCGCGACGTTTCGCTCGAGATCTTGCGCGGCGACCATGTGGCGGTCGTGGGTTTGAACGGCGCGGGCAAATCCACCCTGCTCAAATCGCTCGCCGGCACGCTCGAATTGAAGTCGGGCTCACGCGAGACCGGACACCAGGTGCGCGTTTCAATATTCAACCAGCACGTCGCGGAGGTGCTCGAGCCCGAACGCACGGTACTCGAGTGCCTCGAGCTGGCCGCCCACCCCGAGGTCACCCGGCAAGACATTCTCGACATGGCGGGTTCGCTGTTGTTCTCGGGCGACAGCGCCCGCAAAAAAGTGCGCGTGCTTTCGGGCGGTGAGAAATCTCGGGTGGCGCTCGGTCAGATTCTGCTGCAAAAGGCGCCGTGCCTTTTGCTCGACGAGCCGACCAACCATCTCGACTTTCAAACCGTCGAGGCGCTCACGCGCGCGCTCGCCGACTACCCCGGAACATTCGTTGCCGTCAGCCACGATCGCGGGTTCATTCGCCGTATCAGCACCAAAATTCTCGAGGTCTCGGCGGGTGATGTGCTGCTCTACCCCGGCACCTATGACGAATACGTCTGGAATTTGCAGCGGCGCCTCGCCGAAGGCGCCGAGCGCGACGAAGCCGAAGGACGCAGCATGCGCCGCGACTCCGCCGCCCCTGGCCGCTCCGGCGCTTTTGAAACCGGCGGCGACAGGCGAGCCGCCAAGAAAGAGCGCGAAAAGAAGGCGCGCGCGCTCGAGCGCCGCATTCGCGAAATCGAGGCCGAGCTCGAAAAACTCGAAAACGAAAACCGCGCGCTGAACGAGAAAATCGTGAGCGGCACAGGGCCGACCCTCGAGCTCTCGAAACAAATGGGCGACAACGGCGCCCGCATTCAGGCACTCGAAGCCGAGTGGCTCGACGTCTCGGAGCAGCTCCAAGCGCTGGCCGCTGAAACCTAAGCCGCGTCGTTTTCTGACTCCTTTTTCAGGATTATCGTCGAGTCCGAAATTTTAATGGGAACCGCCTGTCGAGATGCTATAGCATTGGAGAAAACGGAGACGACACCATGCGAACAGGCAATCCCGCTCTAAAAGATGGAACCTTTCAGCAGGCACGTTCAAGAGCAACGGCATCAGACGGCGTCATGACTATCTCGGGCACGGTCAACAAGACCGGGCTTCTTCTCTGCGTGACGGTTGCAACGGCTTCCTATACGTGGAACCTGGCGACCCCGGATGCCGACGGCGCGATGAGCCCCATCCTCATGCCGCTCGTGATGGGCGGCCTCATCGGCGGCTTCATCGTCGCGCTGATTACGGTCTTCGCGAAGAAAGCTTCGCCGTACACGGCGCCGCTTTACGCTGCACTCGAAGGGCTGGCCCTTGGAGCGATCTCCTCGCTCATGGAGCTTCGCTACCCGGGCATCGCGTTTCAAGCCGTCCTCGGAACGTTCGGAACGCTCTTCGCGCTTTTGATGGCGTACAAATCCGGGCTGATTCGCGCCACCGAAAACTTCAAACTCGGCGTCGTGGCAGCGACCGGCGGAATCGCGATAATCTATCTCATCAGTTTTGTTTTGAGCTTTTTCGGAATTACGGTTCCGCTGATCCATGACAACTCGCCCCTGGGCATCGCCTTCACGGCCGTGGTGGTCGTCATCGCCGCGCTGAACCTCGTGCTCGACTTCGATTTCATCGAGAAGGGCGAGGAGATCGGCGCTCCTAAATATATGGAGTGGTACGCGGCATTCGGTTTGCTCGTGACGCTGATCTGGCTTTACCTCGAGATCCTTCGGCTGCTGAGCAAATCGCGGAAGTAGGCCGAAGAAAATCGCGGTTCTCGGTACGTCGGTCGGAGCTCAGCCGGATTTGAACCGGTAGCGGGTCGACCGGCCGCCCGCGGCGACTTCGAGCTCGCCGCTCGCCTTCGCCTCATCAAGAAACCGAAGCACCGTTCGTTTTGAAAGGCCGCTGACTGAGACGAGCTCCTGCGTTCCGAAACTTCCGGCTCCGAAAACCTCGCGAGCCCGGGCCAACAGCTCCTCGGCGCGCGAGCGCGGACCTTCGCCGAGCTCAGAGATCAGAACGACCGGGCCCGAAGCAACAAGCCTGTAGCCGGAGGGGCCGGCCTCAATTTGAAGCGGTATGCCGTTTTCTCCGAGCCACGACCTGAGCCGCAGACTGTTCTGGTGAACGCGATGGGGAGAGCTCTGTGGATTGTAAAACTCCCTCGGAAACAGCACTGAGAACAGGGTGGCCGTTCGAACGGGACGGTAAAAATCCGCCGCGAGCGCCGTGATCATGCGGTGTTGAAGCTGCCCCACCTTCATCTTCGCGCCCGCCGATGTTTCGCCGCGCCTTAAGTTCAATGAAGGCGCTCCGCTTGCTCCCCGTTTCAGCGACCAAGAATAGAAGGTCGGGATTTTTTGCCCGCGCGCAAGGTTGCCCTCGATGCGCCGGCGAAAGCTCTCAAACGGGGTGCCGTGATACAAGTGCGTGAACAAATCCAAATCCGACTTGAAACGCGCCAGGTAAAAGTCACTGTCACGCACGGTCTCCCAGTGCTTTCGTTTCAATGCTTCTTCTTTCAACCTGGCGAAACCTTCGATCACGCTTCGCGTGGCCCGGCTCTGCACCGACAGAAGCGTTTTCCATTTCATGACGAAAAAGTCGTCGAGAACCGACGCCTCTTTTAGCAGCTTCGACGCGGCATCGAGATCCCGTTCGGCTTGAGTGTACTTATATTTCAAGATGTAGAGCTGTGCACGAAGCTCTAGCGCGTTCGCGTGAAGACGGCCGAAGCCTCCTGCGCGCGCGTCGCTGATAATGTCGGCGAGCAGCTTTTGAGCTTCTTCCAGTCGCGACTCCCAAACGAGTGCCGCCGCTAGGTTCACTTTTCCGACCAGCTTTTGATAGGCTACCGGATGGCGGGCGATGTAGGTTTCGAGCAGCGGAACCGCTTTGGCGTACATCCACTCGCCGAAATGCGCGAACGAGCGAAAGAGCAACGTCTCGATGTTTTTTACGGGGTCGAGAGACTCCAGGAGCTGAAGGGCCTCGGAGCGGGCTCCGATTTGTGTGAGGGCCGCGGCGTACTCGGCCCGCTCGGCCTCGTTCGCCCGGCGCGTGAGATTTTTGTCGGCTCGCACGATCGGGTTGAGGAGCTTTACTGAAAGTGTTGAGAGACCCGCGCGGCGCGCGATGTTGGCGAGCCGCACGGCCTCGTGCCGCGGAACTTCACTCAAACGGACTTTGCGGAGACTCTGGCGGACTGGACCGATTTTTCCTTCGCGCAACATTGATTCGAGAATTTCGAAGTCGGCCATATAGGATTGTTCATCCAAAGTTTCGACAATGTCAAAAAAGCGGCGATGCCTCGCCGTTTTCTCGTCTTGAGACACAGGTAAGCTCTTGAATAGATTCGGCTCCCGAAATCGGGTGGAGTGTTTAAAACGGCACTAACGTTGCAGACCTACACTGCGAGGGGAACCGCAGTGTCTTCAATATTTTCCAAAACTTTCGTCCTGTTTTCGTTGCTTGCCTCGCTCACCGCGTGCGGCAACGTGCCTGAACTGGCGGGAGTGAATCCCGGCGGCTCCGGTAACGGCGAAGGTTATCCGGGCGGCGATGACACTATTTCCGCATTCGCGGGACGCTTCTTCTACTCGCCTCCCGGCTACAAATGCCGAATGCGCGGCTCAGGCACAATCGCCTCACACAAATACGAGATCATCGTCGACAACAACAATCGCGTGACGATCAAAGGCAACGGTTGCGACGACCGTAAGATCGACGATGGCCGCTCTCTCCATGGACTGCACTTCGCTCCGTACAATCCGCACTTTCTCGCAAAGGGTACCCAAATGTTTACGCGTGAGGGTTTCACCGAGCTCGATGGTGAATACCTCAGCGTAAAAGGCTACTGCCGTAAGATCGCACCGAATCGCGACGGCTTCGACGTCGTGTTCGTGCAGCTGGCTGAGTCGAAACGCCAACTCGCGCTGACCTACTGGCAACGGCGCACTGACGGCAATCTCGACGCCGGAAGCCTGCCGCCGATCCCCTATACTCAGACCCAAACCGGCTCGCTACGCTCGATCGCGGGCGAAAACCTGGCCGTGACCATCGACGACTCGATTCGATACAACAAGAATCGTTATGCGCATGGAACGGTCTCTTTGACCCACCCCTCCGCTGAGTTCGAGTTCTCGAAAATTCTGTGCGTCTATCACGATCAATATAAATAGATACATTCGTGCCAAAAATGTGAGGCCATCAAGGGTCGCCATCCTCGTATGATCAAAGACATCACGGGGGATGAAAATGAAAAAGGCGATCTTGCTGACGGCTCTGCTCTGCTCCGCATGTTCGAAAGGTAACCTCGCATTTCAGGACGGCGAAGGCAGCCTCGCGAGCTCCGGAGGCCTGTGCGTCGATCCGAGCTCGAACGGCTCACCGACGCCGATCCGCCGGCTGAGCAAGCGTGAGCTCTCAAACACGTTTCGCGACCTGCTCGGCACGACAATCGCGCAAGGCCTCGCGGACGCGCTCGCGGTGATTCCAAACGACGAGAAAGGCATCAAGTTCGACCACGTCTCGAACACGACCAATCTTGGCCACGTCGAAGGCCTCTTCGGACTGGCCGAATCGGCCGCGAACGCCATTATCACCTCGAACCCGAGCTATATGGCGATATCGAGCTGTCTTGCCTCAACCGCCGACACGACCTGCATGAGCCGCTTCATCATGAATTTCGGATACAAGGCGTTTCGGCGCCCGCTGACTGCCGAGGAGAACGGCCTCTACAATTCTGTTTACGCTTCACTTCGCATCACTTCGAAGCAAGAAGCCGCGAAAGTCGTGATCGCCGCCATACTGCAGTCGCCGAAGTTCTATTACATCGTGGAGACCGAAGGGACCCCGGCTGGCGGAACCGCGCTCACGCTGACGCCCTATGAGGTGGCCACGCGCCTCTCTTATGCGCTCACCGGCTCGATGCCCGACGACACGCTCCTCGCGGCCGCCGCGAGCGGAGAGCTCGACAGCGATGCCGGGCTCACGAAGCAGGCCGAGCGCCTCATCGCCTCCGCAAGCGGGCGGAATCATTTCAAGGAGTACATCAATCAGTACCTTCGGCTCGACATGATCCCGCAGCTCAACTACTCCGCCGCGTTTCTCGCGGGCCAGTCGCTCACGAATCTGAACAGCCAGATCGTTCAAGAAGCCCAGGACTACATGGCGCTTCATATGCTGGATCGCCCGAGCACGTTCGCCGAGCTCATGACCTCACGCACGTCGATCGTCAAAGACGCCGCGCTCGCACGCCTCTACGGAATCGCCGTTCCGTCGAGCCCGACTGGCGAAGCGACGTTGCCGCCCGAGCGCGCCGGCATGCTGACCCGCGCGGCGGTTTTGGTCTCCGGCAACGACGCGCACAACCCATTTCACCGCGGCCAAGTGATTGCCACTGACTTTTTGTGCGCGCCGATCGGCCGCCCCGACCCTGACGCCGTTCCCGACGCTTTTAAGACCGTCGAAAACGTCGCCGACATCACCACACGCGCGCATCTCGAGGGCCTCACGAGCGGCAAGACCTGCCAAGGCTGCCATCAAACGCTCAATAACTTCGGTTTCGCGCTTGAAAACTTCGATGCGCTCGGCCGCTTTCGCACAATGGAACTCAAATTTGACCAGTCGGGCCAGGTCGTAAAAAGCTTGCCGATCGACGCCAATACCACGCCTACGATCGACGGCCGGCAAGTCGGCGTCAGCGGCTCCGGTGACTTGTCTCAAATGCTATCGACGAGCAAACAGGCCCAGCACTGTTTCACCAGAAAATGGATGCGCTTCGCGCTTGCCAAGTTCGAGAATACGGCAGCCGATGGCTGCGCGATCGACGCCATGACCGAAAAGCTGAATCAAAAAGACCAGGGAGCTCGCGGAATGCTCACATCGGTGTTCAAACGCAAAGAGTTCCGCATGAGGGTGGCCCCGGCCAATTAACGCCAGGGCCTCAAAGACGATTTCAAACTTCAATAGGGGGACTTAAACATGTACTACAATCGCCATACCAGACGTGCATTTTTGCGAGGAGCCGGCGGATTCATGTTCGCCATTCCCTTCCTGCCATCACTCGCCGAAAAAGCTTACGCGCAAACCCCGGCCAAGAACCTGAAGCGTTTCGTCACGTTCTACTGGAGTGGCGGCGGAGGTGCTCCGATTTGGTTCCCCAACGTGCCGGCTTCGCTGATGACCACGACGGGCACAAACTACAAAGCCATGCGGCTCACCGACGTCCTGACCCGCAACGGCCGCATCTCCGACGCATTCCGCGATCCGAGATTCGCGAAGTACGCGCCCATGCTCAACATCTATCGCGGAATGGATATCGAAAGGTTTACGGGCCACAACAAGCTCGGGGCGCTCGCCGGCGAGTCTGACGGTGACCGCTCGGTCGACTCGCTTCCGCAATATCCCAGCATCGACTACCTCATCTCGCGCTCGCCCGCGGTTTACCCGACTGAGCCCGCCTCTCGCCTTGGCGTTCTCGGTGTCATGGACAGCACGAACAATTGGAATGGTCCCTCAATCAGCTTTTCAAAGACCAGCAGCGGCACGACGTCGGTCATTCCGCCGATCTTGAGCCCGATCGCGGCGTACGACTACTATTTCAAAGACTTCGTACCATCGGGGCCGGCCGGCGATGCGGCTCTAGCCGCCCTTAAAGCCCGGCGCAAGAGCGTGCTGGACACCGTGTTCGAAGATTACAAGCGGACGATGGCTTCCACCCGGCTTGCGAGCAGCGAAAAGTCGGTCTTGTCGTCACATGTCGAGCAGTTTCGTGAGCTCGAAAAGAAAATCGACAATATCAAGGCTTCGGCGTGCGCTTCGGTCCCCACCCGCCCTACCACGTCGCTTTTTCTCAACACGCCCGACATGGTCGCGATGGGCTACTTCAAGAATCAGCGCGATCTCCTTCCCGCGATCGACTTGATGATCGAGATCTCCGCGACCGCGATGCGCTGCCAGATGACCAATGTGGTGACGATCATGCTCGACGCCGGCAATTGCGGTTTCAACTACATGGGCATCGGGGATACTCACGGCTTGAGCCATGGGCGCGTCAGCCCTGACCCCACCAACCGCGCCAATGCGATGAAGCAGACGGCCGATATGAACAACCTGTATATCGGGCGCATCCTGAACTTCATGGACAAAATTGACATCGACGACCCGGCCGCAGCCGGCGAGCGCATGCTCGACAACACTTTGATTCTCGGCACGAACGAGTTTGGAAGCGTCGGAAACCACCGCTCGTGGTCGCTCCCGGTTTTCACGCTCGGCGGCGGCAATCGCGTCAACACCGGCTGGTACGTCGACTATCGCGGAAAACGCGCGATCTCCGACAATTACTCGGATCGCGAAATCGATCTCGCGAACTTGCCGGTCGAGTACTTCGGCCGCGACTACAACAGCCTCCTCATTGGCTGCATGACCGCGATGGGTCTGACACCCGCGGATTGGGAGAAGCCCGGCGTCGCCGGCTTCGGCTCCTATCAGTTCCCCGCTCTCGATAAAGGCTGGTATGTCGAATCGGAGACTTCACCGGCGGGGATCATCACGCCTGGGCGCCGTACGCCGCCGCCGTTCTTTTTGAAAGCCTAACTGGCTCGGTCATACTCAACAGGTCCCCACCGGCCGCCCCGATTACGGGGCGGTTTTTTTATGTCAGGCTCGGCTCAGGGGCGCCGTGCGGAGTCTCGGTTGCGGGTACGCGTTCACGCCGCTCGAGCCGTGACAACAAGCTGTACACCGAGGGCACGACGTAAAGCGTGAGCGCCGTCGAAACGAAAACCCCGCCGATGACCGCGATCGCCATCGGCTGCCGGGCCTCGGCTCCGGGGCCGAAGCTCATGGCCGCAGGCAGCGCGCCCGCGATCGTCGCGATTGAGGTCATCAAAATCGGCCGCAACCGGTTCGGGCAGGCTTCGACCAGCGCATCACGAACCGGCTTGCCCTTGGACTCGCGCACTTGATTCGTGAAATCCACGA
>DASUEL010000604.1:0-2318 GCA_036275095.1 Bdellovibrionales bacterium | reverse complement strand
CATTCTGTCAGAGACAAAAACACTTCGTCTCCGTTTTCGACTTTCAGCAGGTCTAAAGTCGCCTTTGGCAAGACGACGCCGGCCTCTTGAATGTCGCATATCGTTTGCGCCGCCCGGAACTGGCCGTCACGTTCCGTCCCGACGAGGGCCAGCTTATTGAAAGTCGACTTGTCGGCACTTACGATTTTGGATTTCTTCGTTTCTTTCACGATCTTGATGTCACTCATGGCGGCACCCAAGTGCGGCCCTCCGTCGAACGGATCGACTTCGTCGAGGTATTTGAAACCGATGCTCTCGAGCAGGTGCTGGGCCGGCACGGTCTGTTCGCCAACGCGGCCGACGACAAAACGCGCACGTGCATCGAGCAACGTCAAATAGACCTCTTCAGGAAACAGGCTCTTGATGAACTCTTTGTTGAGCTGGCTCAAGTAATCGGCTTCTTGATACGGCAGGCCCGTAAAACGGCGCCCCAAGGCTTCCCAAAATTCGCTGCGCCCTTCATCCGTTAGAGGCGGTGTGAGCTCGCACAGCACGCGCGACTCGAATCGCTCAGGCCGCATGGCCATGTATAAGAATCGAACAAGGCTTATTTGTTTGCCGAGTTTCTCCGGCCGGCGACGGTAGGTTTTATCGACCAGCAGCCCGCCGACTTCGGTGGGACCGTCGGTATCGCGGGAGAACTTCAAAACTTTATGAATGAATCCGATACCCAAATCTTCACTGAACTTCTCGCGCTTGATGACCTTGAAATAGTTATGAGGAACCTTCGGGGTCCCATGTTTCGCCAAAATCAAAGACGACCCGACAATTTTCCGCTTGTCCGTGTCTTCGACGACGAAAAGGTACTCAGCTTCGGCTTTTTTCATTTTGCCGGTAAACGACTTCACGCTCCGCTTGATTTTGTCCGAAAGCACGCCTTCATTGGCCGGCATGTTCAGTAGCGTGAACTGGTCGGCCAACTGCATGAGCTGCACGAGATCGGACTCTTCCGCGCCTCTGATCAGAAAACTCATGCGCAAAGCCTTTCTATCATCCCTTTGTAGAACTGAATCGCGAACTCCAGCTCCTCGAGCGAGTTTTGCTCGTTGGGGCAATGCGAGTTTCCGATGCTGCGGCCCGGTCCGACGACTACGCACTCGATGCCGCGAGGAGAATAAATACTCGCCTCGTTGCTCGCGGATTTTGTCGACAGCATCGGCGAACGCCCAAGCCGTTTGATTTCGTCCATGCAGCTCTTAATGAGCGGCGATGCCAAAGACGTATTCGTTGGCGCCTTGAAGTTCCCCACCTTGACGTAGGCTCCAAGCGATTTGCAGTATTCACGGAGCCGATTCAGCCAGCCCGACAAGATTTCACGCGAGACCGACGGCGTAATGCGAATGCTGAACGTGATTTGCACGCCATCATCATCGGATCGCACGAGGCCGACGTTGAAGGTGGGACACGTCGGCTCGAAGCCGGTGGCTGGATAGTTCAAGAACTCAGTCGAAATGTTTTCAAGCTCATGGACGACCTGAATCAGTTTACGTGCCACGCTGTCTTTAAAGCTACGGCTCATGTCGACTTCGAGAACCGCCTGGTCGGGAACGACATTGTGTGATGTTCCGCCATCAACGCCGATGAGCGCGATGCCCTGAGGAAGCTGGTCCAGGTACTGAATCAGCTTCAAAATCGCATTGTCGCCGAGCTGCGGAGTCGAAGAATGAGCGGCTTTTCCCCTGAAGATCCGGCTGTGGCTCGAAGTGCTCTCACGTGTTTCGTGATCTTGCCGGTAGGCTTTTTCTTCGGCTGAAAAAGGAATGTGTACGTCCACGACGGCGATGCCGTTGCTCGCATAAACGATTTGCATCTCGCTCGGCTCGCCGAGAAGCGCCATCTTGGCAGACACCTGTTTTTCGAGCATCAGGTGCTTCGCGCCCCACATTCCTATTTCTTCACCGTAAGTTCCGACCAATACGAATGGAACTTTCCATGCTCGTTTTCCGATGCCTTTGATCGCATAGAGCTTGCACAAGAAATCGAGTTTCACATCGGCCGCGCCAAGCCCGTAGATCTTACCGCCCTTGATCGTGGCGTTGAAAGGATTGCGGTCGGTTTCAGTCCACAAACTGTAAGAGCCGGGGTCGACCGTGTCGAGGTGCGACTGCAGCAGCACTTCTTCGCCAGGGCGGCCCTCTTGCGGCCGGGCGATCAGGTTCGCCTGATTGACACCGCGTACGACGCCCTCTTGAAGCTCGACATGCAATCCAAACTGGCGGCAAAGCTCGCCGGCGAACGCCGCCGCCTGAGCCGTACCGTTATGCGGACTGCTATCGATC
>DASUEL010000603.1:0-5668 GCA_036275095.1 Bdellovibrionales bacterium | reverse complement strand
GTGAAGTCGCTCGAGATTTTGTGCAAAACACTCGAGCCGCTCCCCGAAAAGTACCACGGCCTGACCGACACCGAGCTCAAGTACCGCTATCGCCACCTCGATCTCATCATGGACCCAGACTCGCGCAAAGTTTTCGAGATGCGCTCGAAGATCATCCGCGAGATCCGAAATTTTCTCGATGGCCGCGGGTTCCTCGAGGTCGAAACGCCGATTTTGCAGCCGATCTACGGCGGCGCCGCCGCGAAGCCGTTCGTCACGCACCACAACGCGCTCGACATGAAGCTCTACATGAAGATCAGCCCCGAGCTTTACTTAAAGCGCCTCATCGTCGGCGGCTTCGAAAAAGTCTACGACATGAACAAAAACTTCCGGAACGAGGGCATCGATCGCTCGCACAATCCGGAGTTTACGATGGTTGAGTGGTACGAAGCCTACACCGACTACAACTATCAAATGAAGCAGTTCGAAGAGCTCGTTGCACACGTCGCGAAAGCCGTGACGGGGAGCTCGAAGGTCTCCTATCAAGGCAAAGAGGTCGACTTCACGCCGCCATGGCGCCGCTTGAAAGTGAAAGACGGCATCAAAGAGTACGGCGGAGTCGACGTCGATAAACTCAGCGACGACCAGCTCTTCGAGGCTCTCAAAAAAGCGGGTTACGAAGAGAAGCGCCCGCTCACCAGAGGCGCCATGATCATGGCGATGTTCGAGCACACGGTTGAAAAACACCTGTGGCAGCCCACGTTCGTGATGGATTTTCCGGTCGAGATCAGTCCGCTCACGAAAATGCATCGAACTGAAAAGGGCTTGGTCGAGCGCTTCGAGCCGATTGCGTGTCATATGGAAATCGGGAACTCCTACTCCGAGCTCAATGACCCCGAAGACCAGCTCGCCCGCCTCAAAGAACAAGAGGCCCAGCGCGTGGTCAACGAAGAGGCTCAGCCGATGGATGAAGACTTCATGCATGCCATCGACGTGGGCATGCCGCCGACGGGCGGCGTGGGCCTGGGTGTCGAACGCATCGTCATGATTCTGACCGATCGGCCCAGCATCCGGGACATCATCTTGTTCCCGACGATGAAGCCGCACAAGTAAGCGGCAAACGAGGCTGGCGATGGCCGGCCGCGGGCGGCGGGAGCCGCCGTAAACTTACGACTCAACCGAAGGGATGCGCGTGAAACTCGCGTCGAAGAAAAAATTGATTGGAGCACTGTTGGCGGCGCTATTCGCGGCCGCCTGCCGAACTCCGACCAAAGTGCGCGAGACGACCACCAATCTCCCCACGGCACGTGACAATGAAATCGCGATCACCGAGCAAACCATCGTGCTCGACGCCCGCCCATACTTTCAGTACACGAGCGGCCATCTGCCTCAGGCGATTCCCGTGCGCTGGGAAGACTTCAGCCGCCCCGGCGCCAACAACAAAGCCGAGCTCGATCCCGACTACTTCAGCCTGGCCCGGAGGCTTTCACGCCTGGGCATTTCACCCGACACGCCCGTCGTCGTTCTCGGTAACGGCGCCGGAGGTAACGGTGAAGAGGGCCGCGTCGCATGGGTATTGGCTCTACTCGGAGTCAAGCGTGTGCAGTTCGCGCTCGACAGCCACTTCGAGGGCAAGCGCATGGCGGGGGAGCCGAGTCCCGCGAAGAACGCCGCGATCTGGAAGCCTCATCCCGTGTTCGACCTGCTCGTCTCGCGCAAAGAGCTGCTCGACTCCGCGAAAAAGATGACCACCCCCGGTACCGAGCCTGTCGTCATTCTCGACGTGCGCGCGGCCTCTGACTACTTGAAGAAACCGGCCAATCAAATCGATCTCGGCTCCATCAATATCGAGTGGAAGAACTTTCTCGACGAACGGGGGCGCCCGCGCCGCGCGATTTTGCGCGACCTGCAGGCGGTAGGCATCGACCCTGGCGAACGCATTATCGTGCTGTCGGACGACGGCGTGAAGTCGGCCACGGTGACGATGGCTCTTCGCGAGCTGGGCTATCCCCGCGCCGGCAATTTCAGTGAGGGCCTAAACGGGCTCGCCACTCAAGGCAGGAAACGCCCATGAAAATTGATCCGCTGAAGCGCTTTTCAAATCGAGTCGCAGATTACGTACGGTACCGGCCGACCTACCCCAAAGAGGTCGTGAGCTACCTGAAAGAGCAATGCAAACCGCTGCAAACCGTCGCCGACATCGGCGCCGGTACCGGCATCTTCTCCAAGCTGCTTCTCGAAGCCGGCCTCGAAGTCTTCGCCGTCGAGCCGAATAACGAAATGCGCGAGGCGGCCCGCGAGTATCTGGGAGATTTCGACGACATTCACTTCGTCGACGCTCCGGCTGAAAGCACCGATCTCGAAGACCACACGGTCGATCTCGTCGTGGCGGCGCAGGCGTTTCATTGGTTCGACCGGCCGAAGGCCAAGGCCGAGTTCAAACGCATTTTGACACCGAAGGGCCGCGTGGCACTCATTTGGAACACGCGCGAAACCGAATCGCCATTTGGCAAAGCCTACGAAGATTTCATCGAAAACTACAGCGTCGATTACAAAGAGGTCCGGCAGCACGGCGCGGTCGCCGAAGAAGATCTGAAATCGTTTTTTAAATCCTATACGCTCAAGACCTTTCCGAACCAGCAGACTCTCGAATGGAAGAGCCTGCTGGGCCGGTATCTCTCGGCGTCTTACGCGCCCAAGCCCGGAAGCCCCCAATACGCCAAAGCCGAAGCGAAACTTCGTGAGCTTTTCGACGCCCACCAAGCCGGCGGCAAAATTCAGATGAAGTACGACACCGAAGTCTACCTCGGCACGCTCTAAGCGGGGCCGGTCAGTTCGCGCCGCCTGCGATTCTTCTCCCGCACGTTTTCGGGCTCTGCGGCTCTTTGGCCGTCAGCTCTTCGAGTTCGTCCAAAAATTGAGCGTCTCAAAATGGGATTCGAAGGCTCAGCTCGATTGAAGGGCGCGGCGGGCCTTGCTCGCATTTTGCATTAGCGTCCATGGTTCGGAGAGAACCAGGGGGCAGTCGTGATTAGGTTTATCTCTTCGTTCGTGTCCTATGTGTTTGTTCTGACTTCACTGGCCGCGTGTGGCGGCCACCGATCCAACGAATATTCATCTCAGGTTCGCCTCGAAGCCGAATTCAACGTGCTTCAAGGCCAGATTCTGACCGCCAGCGGCCAACCATTGAGCGACGCGACCGTGACGCTGGAGTCGGCCATGGGCCGCAAGACGTCCGTGACCGACACCGCCGGCGTGTACCGCATCGAAATGACGAGCGCGGAGTACGAGGCGCTACCGAGGTACTTCAGCGCCGTCGTAATGCGGGCGGGCTTTCTCGCGCGCGGGATCGAATTCGCAAAAACCGCGGAAACGGGCGGCGAGGCTTTTGCTCCGCAAAACGCAGCCGTCGACGATCAACAGACGCTTGAGCGGAGCAGCCGCTCGGTCATCGCCGGTATCCGGCACCTCGGCAATAGCGCATACTCCGGCGCCGCGAACTCTCAATTTCAGATTCCGATGGCGGAAGCCCTCCGAATCGAAGTGTCTTTCGACCTCACCCAAGAGGAGCTCGACGCGCTCGTTTACGCGAAACTCGAGCTCACCGCCCGCGGCGTGGAAGGGGAGACCTTGGTCGTCGTCAATCCCGACGTGGGCGCGCTCGCTGAGTCCTCGATCTCCGAAATGCAGCTCACGCCGGCTGACGGAAGCTCGTCAACCCAGCTGCTCGATCTGACGCCGACCGATCTGATCGCGGGCCGAAATACGATCTTGATCGCCAGCCGCTACATCGACGATTGGGACGACTTCGAAATTTCGGTTTTGAACCTTCATATCTACAAAACCCGCACTGGCTGCGCGGGCGAACCCATGCCGACCGCGGCGCCGGGTTCGTTCACGCCGATGAGCCGCATCGAGCCGCAGGCCATTCTCGGCGCGATTTGCCGCCCGGCCTTCGATCGCAACGCCCGTCAAGTCGCGTGCATGGCCGCGCGAACCGCGGATACCAACGGACTAACCGCCGATGATTATGGACGTGACCGCTGGTACGAACGGGATCTCATGCAGTACGCGAGCCAAGCCAACTTCTGCTTCGTGCTCAATCGCGTAACGAGTGCGCGCGGCGCCCGTCCCGTTACGATCAACGCGAACTTTCCAGATGTGACCGATTGTCGCGACAAATACACCGCGCTCTATCAGTGGGTGATCGCGCAGCCCCAGGCTTCGATCACGCCGCTCGCGCTTTTCGAGCGCGCGATGACGGTCTACAACAACGACTCCGTTTACGCACTCGCCGCGATGACCGAGCTGAGCCAGTGGTACGTCTACGCCCGGCCCGGTCTCGATATCGTCGGCATCGAGTTCGACGGTCGTACTGAAAGTTTCACCGACGCGTACATCCGATACTGCTCGGCCAATGCCGGCGCCTGCACCGGTAATCGCGAGATCGACGCCGCCAATCTTGAAAGTGGAATCAAGAGCCTGATGACTCGCCGGAACAGCATCGTCGCGACGAAGTTCATCCCGATCAGCCAGTACGGAACCGAAAACGGGATGTATTACCACTACTACGGTTATTTCACGCTCAATTACATCTTCCCGACGTTCAAGCGGCTGGTCACCAATCTCGGCGGTCTTTTGTATGAGGCCGGGGTCGTATCGTTTGTGTTCACGAAAGGAGAATACTGGTCGTTCGATGCCGAAGACCTTCGAGTCGATCGCGAGGGCCGCGAGTCGGCTGCGCTGTTCGATTGTCTCGTCACTGATTTCAACGCTGTTAATCCGCCGACGCGCGCGACGTGGTGGGAGGAGCTCAATTGCGCGAATCAGATACAGGCGCCGGCCTACCCCGGCGACTTTCTGAGAAATACGAAATTTCTTCCGAATGCGATCGCCGTTCGAAGCCGCTCGCTGAGCTGCAGCTCGAAGTATTTCTCGAAAAATTTGTTACGCCCGTAATAACGTGATTTCATGATTGGACGATCTTGAACTTCGCAACCAAGGGGAGCTCATGAAAACAATCCTTTTGATTTGGGTCCTCGGCTTCGCCTGGCCTTTGCTCGCGGCGGAGCCCGATGCTGAAGGCTGTAAAGACTCGAAGCTCGTGAACCGGATGCCGGGTTGCCGCATCTACGAATGCGCGGTGCGGGACTTCGACCAAACGGAGATTCACACCGGATTCAACAAAGACGAGTCGACCGACCTGAAAACCACGGTCGAGGGCGCCGTCGAGCGGATTGTATACGAATGCCAAAGCTCGATTTCGCCGTTTTCAGTCGTCAAGAACTTCGAAGGCGCGTTCAAGGCGAAAGGTTTTACGGTTGTCTACAGCGGGGATCGAAGCTACCCGTACGGCGGAAAATCGATCACGCTCAAGCGCGGCGGGCAATATGTGGAGTCGTACGCGTACCTCTGGCAAAGCCTTGTTTATTATGAGCAAACGATTGTCACCCCTGAGACTCTTCGCCAGTATCTCGAGGTCAACGCCGCCTATCTCGAGGGCGAGCTTAAGAAATCGAGCCGCGTGGCCGTTTACGGAATCGAGTTCGAGCTAAATAAGGCCACGCTCAAGCCCGACTCCGAAAAGGTTCTCTCGGAAGTTCTAGCCGTTTTGAAAAACAATTCGGCTTGGCGAATGAGGATCGAGGGCCATACCGACGCGACTGGCACGAAGAGCGCGAATGCCACG
>DASUEL010000602.1:0-2888 GCA_036275095.1 Bdellovibrionales bacterium | reverse complement strand
GCGATGTGGTAAAGCTCCATCTCGGGCGTAATGTACATGCCTTTGATGGCTGTCTTGTTGACGACCACGCCGTTCACCGGTGCATCGAAACCGATCGTCCGGCTTGCCTTACGGGTCTTCTTGAGCCGCTCGATTTCCTTTTCGGGAACGCCCCAAAGCCTCAGGCGCTCGAGGGCGGTGCGCGCGATTTCTTTTCCGATTCCGGGCTGGCCGGCGGCGGCCAGATATTCTTCCTGCGTTGAGACGAGCTCCGGGCTGTAAAGCTCGAAGAGAATTTCGCCTTTCTTGACTTCCTTTCCGATAAAGTCCGCGTAGATTTTTTCGATCCAGCCGTTGATTCGTGTGTGAACGTGGGCCTCGCGGGTCTGATCGGCGGTCACCGTGCCGACCGTGCGAATCGTGTAGTCGACTTTTTTCTTCGATACCTTTTCGATGCGAACGCCCATCTTCTGCTGCTGCTCGGGTTGAATCTCGACAGGAACCCGTCTTTCGTCGTCGCGTTTCACTGGGGTTCCTTTATTGGCGGCCGGCGGAGCTGTTTTCTGCTGACCGGTGGAGGCCTCGCCGTGGCCTTCATGTTGAGCCGCGGCGATCAAAGGCGCGAAGATCAAGATGCCGAGTAAGAATCTCACATTCCCTCCATCGCCGGCTGGCTCGTTTGACCCGTGCCCTTTGAGGGCTTTCGTGTCGGGCCGCTCATGCCGCGGCCCATGCTCGTGGTGTCGGACATTGATGGCATTCCCCCCATGTTCGATCCGCCGCCGAACAGTGTCGGCCGCGACGGGCCGAGTCTCAGGATGGGCGGGTTTGACAAAACGTCTTTGAGCCTTAGTCTGGCGAGCTCGACATCGATTTGACTGGCGACGAGCTCGAGCTCCTGCTGCCTCTGGGTGCGAAGCGATTCGATCAGCTGTATGAGGGGCATTCGTCTGGCACCGTAGCCGGATTGGGCGTTCTTTACGGCGAGCTCGGTCACCGGAATTATATCTCTTTTGTAGAGCTCGACTGTGGCCTTCGCGGTTTTGAGCTGTTCTTTGGCGTCGAGAACTTCGGTGCGCAGCTGGTTTTCCAGCTGCCTGGCGTCGAGGCGAGCGGCCTGGCTTTCGCTTTGCGCCGCCTGCACGAGGTCGGATTGTTTGCGAAAGAAAAAAATCGGAATGCTGATGCCGATCATGACGCCCCAAGTGGGAGGCTCGTCCATGAGCATGGAGCGGGGCTTTTCATACATCCCTTGAATGACGAAATCCGGAAAGTACGAAAGCTTGCTCAGGCTCACGTCGGCGTCGGCGGACTCAACCATCGCGTTCAGTGATCTCAGCTCCGAGCTGTCACTGAGGCTGGGGGAGGACTCGTCGTCCTTGGTGTCATTATTGAATTCGATGTCCGTGGCGGCGAGCGGCGTTTCCGGCTCTTGATCGCGAAGCTGATTCATTGTCGCGAGAATTACTTTTTCTTCCCGCTCGAGTTTCAATTTCTCGACCTTCAAAACGGAGGCTTCAGCGCGGGCGAGCAGCCAGTCGTGGTGGCCGGTTCCTCCGGTCTTATAGGCGGATTTCGCGCTGGCGCCCAGGGTTTCAAGGTATTTCGAGAATCTTTCGATTAAAGCTTTCGATTTTTGATTGAAGTATTTCCGGTAATAGAGCTGCGTGGCGGCGACCGAAATCTGTCGGGCCGTGAGCTCGGCGTCGGATTTGAACGCGGCCGCTCGCGCCTCTTCGGCCCGGCCTTTGGCCGAGAGCTTTCCCGGAATCGGAATGGTTTGGCTCAACTGATATTGAGTCATCGACGTCATATCCTCGCCTTCGGTAGGAACCTTATCGAGGCCGATGGCAAAGAAGGGGTCGTCCCAAGTCGTGGCTGGTGCGACCCTGGATGATTGGGCCGTCGCGCGCAGCTCGGCGGCCTTGATGGAGGGATTCGCTCTTCGAACCTGTGCGAGGTACTCATCCAAGCTCACGGACTGGGCGCGCGCAGTCTCGCACGCGCCTAAAATCAACATGGCTAACAAGAAGTACCAGCCCATTCAAACGATCCTACCGAGTCATCTTTTCGACGATCGTTCCCTCGTCGATCGGCGTGCCTTTTGAAACACTCATGACTGAGTAGTGTTCGTTCAGGATCTGGCTGATCACGCCTTCACCGACAGGAACTTTCTTGCACAGGTTCTTGCCACCGGTCTTGCTTGCATCCGGCGTGCACTGGTTCGTGAAGAGCGTGACTTTGTCTCCGGGCTTCACTTCACCTTCGCCAAGGCAAACATGGGCCTGATCGTCGCTGACCTTCATTGCCACGGATCCCCTCATGGCTTGGTGAGCACAGCCTGACAGGGCGACTCCAAGCGCGAGAGCTGCTAAAAATGGAATTTTCATAATTCCCCCTTTCGATTGGGTATTTTGCAAGGCATGTTCCCCGGCTGGTCCCGTGCCTCAGATCGAGAAAGTAGGCGGGAAGAATCCCAAGAAATTTAAGAAACTGTGCAATTACGAGAGGTAAACGCGAGGCGCTGCGCGAGAGCTGATCGGGTGCCGGATTCGGACTACTCGAGAGGCGCGCGACGTTCTGTCCCGAAATCACGTGAAATATGACAGGTTGTCACGTTCGGCGATGAGCCGTTTTCGGCGACGCGTGGCTTGCATGGCTCTTTTTTATCAGCTCGAAAAGCCCGAGGACCGAGTCTTTCGTTTGAACGTGTTTGAGCACGTCCCAGTTTTTCTGAACGTAAGTTTCCAAAAATTCGACGACGTGGTTCATCGTCACAAGATGTCCCCAGTTTCCGGGCATGCGGTCATCCGTGGTATTTCCGAATGCCACCAGCCGAATTTGGTGGGCCTCGTTCGTCTTGGCCCAGCCATGATTCAAGAGATGAGTCACCGTCGCTTTGAGGTGAC
>DASUEL010000601.1:0-4742 GCA_036275095.1 Bdellovibrionales bacterium | reverse complement strand
ACGGTAATCCCGAACTGACGGCCGTTGAGAGACATTTGATCTTGGAGAAGTTGGTAGCGGGAGAGGGAATTGAACCCCCGACACGCGGATTATGATTCCGCTGCTCTAACCAACTGAGCTACCCCGCCACTTTGATGCGATTTAGGGTCTTTCGAGACTGCTTGACGCGTTGGTCGATTGAACCCATTCGGTAGCTTTAAGGTTTGTCCATCGTTCTGTCAATGTTTGACTGTAAAACTAGTTACAGATCAACTATTTGGGCACGCATCATGGAGGGGTGGAGTATGGCTCTCAAGCGTCTTTTTACTATTATTTTGCCGCTGCTTATTGCGGCGGGCTGCAATCAGAACCAAACCGGCGAGAATCCGCCTCCTCAGGTTCCTGAAACCCAGGAGCGGGACCGTGCCCGGGCCGGGCAAATGCTGGTGGTCGGAGCCGACGGCAAGCCTCTGGCCGGAGCCAAGGTGCTCATCGGCTTGGCCCTGAACCAGCCGTTTTCAGGTAATTTTCTCACGGCCGATTCGAACGGCCTCATCACCGTGCCGGTCGCGTGGACGTCGCCGCAACCCGTGACCATTCAAGCGCCCGGTCACACCCGCGTGACTTTTTTGGGGCAGCTCCCGCAAGGGCAGCAGTTTCAAGTGCCAGCCCACGTCGACGAGTACGCGCGCGAGGTTCGCGGGGTCGCGACCGGCATCGAGCCGTTCATCAAAGACAAAGACGGGTATCTCGACTTCGCCGTGGTCACTCCGCTCGTGACCCTCGAAGACATTCTGATGTTCGAGACAGGTCAGCTGATCAGTCCCGAGAACGACACGATTTCGATTCTCGGCCAGAGCATTAAAATTCCCTCCAACCTGAGCCTGCCGCGGCAGCGGGAGTCGATCGGCATCATCACGATCACGCCTGAAAAACCCACCTACCGTTTGCGCGTTTCAGCGAATCGCGACGTTCCGCTTGCGGCACTGCGCGGGCGGGCCAAACAGTCGGCGCTGACGGACGCCGCGGGGCCTGAGCTCGTAAACTCAGTGGAGTCGTTCGGGGGCGGAATTCGCCCGCTCGCCGCCGGCACGGGTACCGCCACGCTGAATATTCCGGCAGCCGAGCTCACGTTTCCGAAAAAGGTCGACGTCGTGGCGCCGCAGTTTTCGAGCGCCGACATGATGACGTCGATGGCGTTCGCGCGGCACGACGCCAATTATTTGTATCCGACCGACATCAAGGTGCACGCGCCCGGGCAGACCTGGAAGCTTTCGGTTTCACAAAACGCGCAGTCGCATCTGACCTTCACGTGGACGAAAAAAGATTTCAAACAAAACCGCGCGGCAAGCCTCATGCTCGCGCGGCCGGGCGGGGAGCGCGTCGCAGCCAACTTTTTGCAGCTCGTGCCGAAGCCGCAGCTGACGGGCACGACGCTGACGCTATCGCCGCCGGCAGGGACACGCGGCGTGCAGGCGGCGGCGACGTACATCGCCTACTCCGACGTGCAGATCACGAGCAATCAAACCGTCGACGCCGAAAAGATTTCGAAGAAGTGGGAGTTTTTCGCGCCCGGCTGGGTGACGAGTGTCTCGATTCCGGTTTGGCCCGAGGGTGAGCTCGCGACCCAAAACACGCGCCGCTGGGAAGTTCTATTTCTCGGGCGCGAAGGCGCGGGTCAAAGCACGCAGTCGATCAACGTGAACGCGCATGACTTCTCGAACGTCACGCACGTCACGCGAAACCTCATCGATCTCTGATCGCGGGCCCGGCTTAATGAGGACCGCGCGGATACCGTTCGGCGCGGTGGCCGCGCTCGAATCACTTTCGCTAATCGGACCTTTAAACTTCATTGCTTCGGGGCCGGCCGCGTCGAAACCGGCACGCGCTTCGCTGCACCGTCAGGCTCGAAATGGTCCAGTGCGAATCGGCGCCTGGAGCGTGGCGCACGTTCGTGATGCCCTTGAGCCGTTCTCACGCGGAGGCGGGGCGCGCCTCAGCTGACCAATGTCGGGCCCGACTCGACTCGCGCTTGGTCGGCTCGTCTTAAGTCGTCTACCGGCGCCGCGAGAGTGAACGGTACGATTTATTCTATATGAAAATACCGAACACGGATGTTCGTCGGCTCCTGGGTGGAATTTGCCTTCTCCTCACGCTCTCGACTGAGCTTCAGGCTCGTCCAGTGCAGATCATCCACACGAATGATCTGCACTCGCACATGGACTATGCCGGGAGCAAACCCGATCGCGGCGGTTACGCCGCGGTGAAAGTCGTGATCGACAAACTTCGCGCGCAGGCGGCCGAGCGCGGGATTCCGACACTCGTTCTCGACGGCGGCGATTTCTCGGAGGGCACGCATTTTTATCTCGCCGATGAAGGGCTGAAATCGTGGGAGGCGCTCGATCAGATCGGCTACGATGCCGTGGCACTTGGCAACCATGATTATCAAGTCGGGCCCAAGGGCCTCGAGCACATCCTCTCGCGCCTCAATCCGAAAGCCCAAATTTTGGGAGCGAACTTCAGAGCCGATCGCGAGTATGGCAACGTGAATCGCGTGATCAAGAAGAGCGCCGAGTTCGTGCGCGACGGCATTCGCATCGCCGTGCTGGGGCTTACGACCAACGAATTCTTCTATCGCTGGACGGCCAAGCCGGGCGGCGACGTCAAGGACCCGATCGAGACGGCGAAAAAGCTCGTCCCGGCTTTGAAGAAGCGCAACGATTTCGTCATCGCGCTCACGCACATCGGAACCAAAGCCGACACGAAGCTCGTCGAAAACGTGCCCGGCGTCGATGTCGTCGTGGGCGGGCACGACCACGCGGTCCTTTATAAGCCGCTCTTGGTGGCCCGTGAGAAGGGGCCCATCGCCGTGGTCGTGCAAGCCGGTGAGCACGGCAAATACGTGGGCGATATGCTTCTCGATCTAGAAAGGGGAAGCCCGGCGCGCGTGCTTCGCTACCGCTTGATCGACGTGATCACGGGCGAAACCGGCGTCGATCCGAATGTGCAGCAGTTCGTCGCCTCGGCCCGTCAGGCGATCGACGATCGCTACGGCCGCGGCTGGCTCGACGAAGTGATCGGGCAGACCGACATTCCGATGGATCGGCCGGTCAAGGGCACGACCCCGTGGAGCCGCCTCTTCGTGCAGACCTACCGTGAGGCGACGGGCGCGGATCTCGCGTGGGACGTCGGCGAGTTCTACGGGCCGAGCCAAACGGCGGGTGACATCACCCGCGAGAAGCTGATCCGGTATTTTCCGCGGGTGTTCGACATCAAAAACCCGAACGGCTGGACGATCTGGACGATGAAGCTTCAAGGCAAGGCGATCACCGAGATCATCAAGCAGAGCGCCAAGCAAGGGTTCTTTTTCAACCTCGACGGCATCACGTACAAAACGAAGATCGATCAAAAAGGCAAGTTCGAGCTGACCGATTTCAAAATCGGAGGCAAGAAGGTGTCGCCGTTCAAAGTCTACAAAATCGCCACCAGCGAAGGCCTTGGGCGAGGAACGGCGCAGGGGCACTGGCTGGCCAAAGCGTTCGCGCAGCCGAAAGACTCCGGCATACCCATATGGTCGGCCGTCGAGTCAAGGCTGCGCTCCGTCGGAAATCTGCACTGATTGTAGATGCGCGCGCCCCTCGTTTAGCGGCTTCGCGCGCCAGGGGCTCACTCGCGGGCTGCCCGGTGTGTCGCGGGTGCTACAATAATTTTATTTGATGCCGGTGTTTCAATCGGAAACCGCGGAGCGCGTTGCGTTTTGAAGCGCGGCCGTGCGCGGGCCGCTGGGCGGAGCCGGAGTCGTGCCAAATTTTCTGACGTCTTAACGCGATACTCAGGGTGTGACGTTTGGCAAAGCCCTGCTACAATCCTCTGTAATGACTCCAGCTGAAAAGTTGCACGTAAAGATCGCCGAGTACGTCAAGTACCTCCAAAAATTCGCCGACCGCGTCTGGTACGGCCCGCTCATCGGCCTTCTGGCCGCGCTCGACAATATCGTCGTGATCATTCCCAATGACGGCATCCTGATCTCGAGCTCGATGCTGACGCCCAGGCGCTGGCTCCTACTCGCGTTATGTGTTGCGATTGGCTCAACGATCGGCGCGGCCGCGCTCTCGCTGCTCGTCGAGACCCATGGCCTCGATTTGGTCATGCGCGTGTACCCCGGCATCAACGAGACGACGTCGTGGGTTTGGATGGAGAAATTCTTCGACCGTTACGGTTTGTTCCTCGTCTTTTTCGTTGCGATCACGCCGATCGCGCAGCAGCCCGCGGTCATTCTGGCGAGCCTGGCTGCGACTCCGCTCGTCGAGCTGGTCGCCGTCGTCTTCTCGGGCCGCTTGATCAAATTTTTGATCATGGCCTACATCGGCTCCCACGCGCCCGCGCTGCTCTCGAAAATGTGGGGCGTGCGCGGCGAGCTCGAAGAAGTTGGCGTCAAGATCAAGTAGCCCTGCTCAGGAACCGGGCTTTTGATTCCGTTTGGATTTCATTCGCTTTTTGTAGGCGTCCAGAGTTTCTCCGAGATAAAAGCGCCCGGCGGGAATCAGCTTGCCTTCTTGCTCGGACCATCGAAGCCAGTCGCCGTCTTGCTCCCGGTACCCGACGGATGCGGGAGAGTGGCGCATCTTTCCTTTTTCGATGATCTTTCCCTTCGCGTCCTCTTTGACCCAGGTGCCGACGGGCTTGTCGCTCTCATAAGCGCCTGACCACATGTGCTGCATCTGGTTTTCATAAATGAACCACTCCAGGTAAGGGCCGTGCCA
>DASUEL010000600.1:0-2939 GCA_036275095.1 Bdellovibrionales bacterium | reverse complement strand
CGATCATCAACCGCATCGAGATGCTCGCGACCGGGATACGTTCGCAGGTGGGGATCAAGATATTCGGGAATGACCTCGACACCCTTGAGGAAACTGCCCAGCACATCGCGGCGGTCGTGAAGGACGTTCCCGGTGCCGCGGACGTCTACCCCGAGCAGATCGGCGGGGCCCCGTACATCGATATTGTCATCAATCGCACGGCTGCCGCACGTTACGGCATCGAGGTCTCGATGATACAGGACGTCATCGAAAAGGGTATCGGCGAAACGAACTTGACGGTGACGATCGAAGGGCGAAGGCGTTTCCCGATCCGGGTGCGCTACGGGGAAGAGTTCCGGTCATCAGCCGAGGCGATCGGGCGCATCCCGGTGACGTCGCCGGCGGGGGAATCCATTCCACTTTCGCAACTCGCCGAGATTCGCTCAGTCGAAGGACCGTCCATGATTCAAAGCGAGAACGGACTCCTGCGCGGCACGGTGCTTCTTAATGTGCGCGGCCGCGACATCGGAAGTTTCGTCGACGAGGCCAAACAGGCGATCGCCCAGAAGATACAGCTCCCGGAAGGTTACTACGTTGCCTGGAGCGGGCAGTACGAGAACCAGGAGCGTGCACGGAAACGATTGACGATCGTGGTCCCGATCGTGATCCTGATCATTTTCGGGACGCTGTACATGACCTACCATTCGTTCCTCGAAGCCGCTCACGTTTTGCTTGCCGTCCCGTTCGCGTTGACCGGCGGTTTTTATTTGTTGTGGCTGCTTCAGTACAACTTCTCCGTAGCGGTGTGGGTCGGGTTCATAGCACTGTTCGGAGCCGCGGTGCAAACGGGTATCGTCATGGTCGTTTATCTGGAGGAAGCTGTTAAGAGGAAGAAGGAAGAGCTTGGCCAACTCGACCGGGAAAGCCTGCTTGACGCCGTTACCGAGGGAGCGCTTCTACGTCTCCGCCCGAAGGTGATGACCGTGACGACGATCGTCGCCGGATTGCTCCCGATCATGCTGAGCACGGGCGCCGGGTCGGAACTGATGAAACCGCTTGCGACCCCGGTTTTCGGCGGTATGGTGTCGAGCCTCGTGCACGTCCTGATCGTGACGCCAGTGATCTTTTACTGGATGCGGCTATGGGAACTGAAGCGCGAAGCGGCAGGTGTGATGCGGGATGATAACTCTAAAGGCGACTGGACCTAGCATAAAGTGATGGAACATTTCTCGATAGGTTTGTCGAAGCGTGCGCTGTTAGCGGTGATCACCGTCCTTTTGGTGATACCCGGTTGCCTCACAGTCCGCCCGCAAGTGCCCACCCGTCCGCAAGTGAGTACGCCCGACGCCCAACCGCTTTCTCACCTGAAATATTTGGATCAAACCGGCGGCCGGACGGCGGACGATCTTGTGAAATTCGCGATCGCCAACAATGCCGAGATCGCGGCGATGCGCAATGAAGCGGAGGCCGGCGAAGCCCTGATCCGACAGGCCCGGCTGCGGCCGAACCCCAGCGTCGAGGTCAGCGGCACACGCATGATCGGTGGGCCCGACAATAGCCTGATGGTCGAGGGCGGGTTGCCGCTCGAACTGGGCGGCAGGCGCGGTTCTCGCATCCGGGTCGCCGAGCGCGAGTCCGAGATAAGAAAGCTTGCGGTCGCCGAACGGGAGCGGCAAGTTGCCGCCGAGGTGCGAGCGAAGTTTGGTGAAACATTGGCCGCGGCACTTAAGCTGAGGTTCACGGAAGAGATGCTCGCAAGGGCGCTGGAGAATTTCAGCTTGGTCGCCGCGAGGGTGGAAGAAGGCCGGACGCCGCCGCTCGAGCGGAGCATGGAAACGGTCGAGCTCAATCGCATCCGTGCGACCCGTGAGACCAGCGAAGGAGCCGTCGAGATTCGCCTTCTGGAGCTGAGGAATCTGACCGGTATGCCGCCGGAGGAACCGCTCCGGATACGCGGCGATTTCGGTGATCTGATCGACCAGCTTCCCCCGGCGGACGAGGCGACGAGGCAGGCTCTGGAACGCCGGACAGACCTCGCGGGTGCACGGGCGGTCGAGCAACTCGCCGCGGCAAGGACCGCGCAAGCACGGACCGAAGGACGCATTGATGCGGATGTTATGGTCGGCTATCAACGGATGAGGTCGGGGTTCCCGCTCTCGGGGATCGACGAGGCCGGCGCGCTGCAGCCGATCGAAATGCGATCGAACTTCTTCACGTTCGGTGTGCGGCTGAACCTCCCCGTCAGGAACCGCAATCAGGGCATGATCGAGGCCGCGATCCTTGAGGAAGAAGCTGCCAGGAAGCGTCGAGAATTCGGCGAACTCACGATCCGAAGGGAAGTCGCAGCCGCCTACGTCCGGTACAACCGTTCGACCCGTTCGATGGAGATATACCGCGTGGGTGTGCGTGATCAGGCGGCACAGAACCTTGCGGTAGTGCGGCAAACTTACGAGTTAGGGTCCAAAACGCTTCTGGACTTCATTGCGGAGCATCACCGCTTTATCGAGACCGAAAGCGGATTTATCGATTCCCAGCTTGAATCTTATCTGTCTCGCGTGGAGATCCTCCGCGTCGTGAACGCATCGGAACTGATAAGCAAATGAACGAGAAAGACGAAAACAACATCCCTGAGCCGGATCGCCCCTTATTGGAGACGGAGAACACAGTGTTCGACGATGACGGAACTGTCATTTCGCACACGGAGCAAACGATCACCGACCCGCCCCGGTCAAGGCGAGTTCACCCCGGCGTGATCGCTGCCACCATATCTGCGGCGGGGCTGATCCTCCTGCTCGTTTGGTATTTCGCCCTGCGCGACAGCAGTGCCGGGCGGCCGGTACCGGCCCCGCGTTCCACCGCTATGGACGATCTCCCGGCGGGCGAGCCCATGACGAGGCAAACTCTGACGATCACGCCTGAACAGCTTGCCACCTCCGGCATCTCCATCGAAACCGTCGGCG
>DASUEL010000599.1:0-2350 GCA_036275095.1 Bdellovibrionales bacterium | reverse complement strand
CGGAGCTTCTCGGCCGCGAATTTGTGAAGATAGGCGCGATTGAATTCACCGTAGACATTTTCGCCCGTGAAGTTCTTGGTGCTCGCATAGCGCAAATCGATCTTGAACCCATTGAAATGCGTCAGCTCGACAAACGGATCGCCAATCGGCATTTCCATGGGTCACTCCACGATTTTTTGGGTATCGCGAACTTCGGTCGCGGGGAGCGAGTCGTAGTGCCACCACTCGTTCTGCAGCTGCAAAAAGCCCGCGCCCGTCATGATTTTGCGAAGAAGTTTTCGGTTTTCGAGCTGCTTGGCGGTGAGTTTCCCCGCCTTTAGAAATTGATCCTCTTTTTGGGGCTGCGCCAGGTTTGTGAAGTCGTCATACGGCGTACCCATATCGAGCTCGGCGCCTGTTTCGTCGGCAAGGCTGAGGTCGACGGCGAAGCCGAAGTTGTGAATGGAACCTTTCGCCGGGTCGGCGACGTACTCCTCTTTGTCGGTTCCCTTGACCTTAGCAAAGAGCCGTTTTTGGACCGATCGCGGCCGAAGGGCATCGTACACGAGCAATTTGTAGCCAGGTTTTTCATTCGCGAGCCGAGCCGCGGCCATTTTTAGCTTTTCAAACGCGGTTTTGTGGAGGAACGCCTCGTTGAACTCGCCATATAGATTTTCGCCCATGAAATTGTTGGTCGTCGCATAACGAAGATCGATCTTCACATTGTCGATTTCGGTGAGCGAGCGGTAATTGCCGTCGCTCCGAATTTGTTCGACGAGGGACGTTTTTGGCGAGGGTCCCGCGCCCGCCAGTTCGGCCGCAAACCCAAAAATGAGCGCGAGCGTAATAACCATTTTGGCCAAATGGAAAGACCGCTGGTGTATCGGGAGATGAGCGTGCATGGAAAGCCCTTCCGCGAAGAGTTTCTCCAAGTATTCAGGTCTGTAAGTTCAAGGTCAAGGGCACGGCACGCCGGGCGGCACTCATTGCGCCGGCCCCGCTTCGCGGCAATTATCTGTACGCCGGAATACCGGTAATGTGCTCGCCGAGGACGAGGCGGTGAATGTCTTCGGTGCCCTCGTACGTGTTCACGCTTTCGAGGTTCGTCATGTGGCGACCCGTTTGATATTCGTCGGTGATGCCCGACGCGCCCAGGATGTCTCGCGCGACCCGCGCCGTCTTGAGGGCCATCGACACGTTGTTCATCTTCGCCATCGAGATATGCTGCGGCTTCGCCAGATTTTTGTCTTTCAAGCGGCCGAGGTGGAGCGCCAAGAGCTGACCTTTGGTGATCTCGGTGAACATTTCAACGAGCTTCGCTTGCACGAGCTGAAAGCCCGCGATCGGCTTATCGAACTGGATGCGCGTCTTGGCGTAGTTGAGCGCCTCGTCGTAGCAAGCCATGGCTGAGCCGAGCGCGCCCCAGGCGATGCCGAAGCGCGCGTTGTTCAGGCAGCCGAACGGGCCGCGCAGGCCCTCGACTTCGAGGAGATTCGACGTCGGAACGCGGCAGTCTTCGAAAATGAGCTCGGAAGTAACCGACGCGCGAAGACTGAACTTGTTGTGAATGTCACGGGTGTGAAAACCCTTTGTGTCGCGGTCGATGAGCAGGCCGCGGATCTTGCCGTCGTCGTCTTTGCCCCACACGATCGCGATACCGGAGACGCCGCCGTTGGTGATCCAGCGTTTGGTGCCGTTCACCACGAAATGCGAGCCGTCTTTTTTGAAGCGTGTGAGCATGCCGCCGGGATTCGAGCCGAAGTCGGGCTCGGTCAGGCCGAAGCACCCGATGAGCTTACCCTTGGCCATTTCGGGCAGGTATTTCTTCTTGTGGGCCTCGGTTCCGTAAGCGTAGATCGGGAACATACAGAGCGCGCCCTGCACGCTCACGAAGCTGCGTACGCCGCTGTCGCCGCGCTCGAGCTCCTGCATGATCAAACCGTAGCTGGTGTAATTGAGGCCGGCGCAGCCGTAACCCTGAATCGTCGCGCCGAGCGTTCCCATTTCGGCGAGCTGCGGAATCAGATTCGTCGGGAAGGTGCCTTCGCGGTGATGCTTTTCGATGATCGGAATGATTTCTTTCGAAACGAACTGGCGAACGGTGTCGCGAATCATCAGCTCGTCTTCGGTCAGGTGAGAAGCAACGTCGAAAAAATCGGGCGCGTTAAAAGGCTTCATAGGCACTTCCTTCGTAAAACGCGGAGATCAGGCCAGCGTGGTCAGGCCTCCGCTCGCGGCGATCGTTTGGCCCGAGATCGTCGAGGCCAAAGGGCTCACCAAAAAACAAACGGTTTGGGCAATGTCAGCGGGCTCGATCATACGGAATGTGCCGGGGCTTTTCAACACCTCATCAAACGCGGCTTGCAGGCTC
>DASUEL010000598.1:0-3729 GCA_036275095.1 Bdellovibrionales bacterium | reverse complement strand
AGGCGCTGGTGGGGGTGTTGTGGGCCGAAGGCGAGTTGCCGGTCGCGTTCACCGGCGGGCGCTGCAACGTGAAAGACCCGGCCCGTGACGAAGTCGGCCGCGTGATCGAGCCGCGCTGTCAAGACGTCAACCCGGGAGAGTTTCATCTCACGCTCGTCAACCGGCTCGCAAGTCAGCAAAGCTTCGTGTTCGATGCCACCTACGATTACGAAGTCTGGAATCATCCGGTCGTAGGCTATGAGTACACGTACTTCAACCCGGCCACGCGCGAGGCGACCGGCGATCTTGCGGCCGCGACTGTCAGCGCCGCCGCGTTTAGCGGCGACAAATTCAGAAAATACCGCTCGGGCCGCGCGGTCGCGATCGCCGGCGTGGGCTTGAAGCTCACGTATTTGCGGGGCGCGTTTCCGCGCGCGCGCGAGGCCGAGTCAGAGAAGCACGATGCGGTGACCTCGGTAACGTATCTATACGACCTGGAGCTCGACGCCGACGGAGTCATCATCGGCGGCGAATGGTATAGCGGGCGCCATCCTGATTTTTTGTGGGCCGCGCAGCCCGGCAGCGTCCCGGTCGTAGCGGGCGATATGCTCGCGGCCGATCCGTGGATCGACGGCGAGCCGCCGCCCGCGTCGTGGGCCGCGGCGTCGGCCGTCGCGGCGAAAAAGCTCCAGCCGCTCACGGCCGTCGTGAATGAGCTCGTACGGCGCTCGTCGCGCTAAGAAGGACTTTCACCTGAGCACCGAGTCTAGTACGCTCGGCTGAGATGACCCACGCGAAACCCGAGTGGCGCGAGACGCCTGCAGATTTCAAAAATGCCGTCGAGCGGGCGCTGGGAGCAGCCATCACTGGCGTAACGGTCGTGGATGGCGGCTACACGAACTCCGCCGCCTTTCATCTGAAGCTCGACGACGGGCGCGATATTTTTTGCAAAGCCGACCATCCCGGCGCGACTGAGTTCGGGCGCCGCTCGTTTCATGCCGAGCGCGAAGTGTTTCAGCGCCTCCCGCTGCTCGCGGAGTTTTCTCCGCGTTACCTCGGCGATTTGCCGCACACGAGCTGGCCCGCGCTTTTCTTCGAATGGATCGGTGACGCCGTTCCGTTGCGCTGGGTGCCCGGCACGCTCAGCGCGGTCGTGGAGCGAGTCGCACGGCTGCACGCGACGCGTCCCGTGCCCTTCGCGGAGTTCGCGGCGAAGCAAGATTGGTCCTGGCTGTTCGCGAACCCGGTTTGGCTCGAGCGGTTCGCGGCTTCGTTCGAGGCGCCGGCGGAGGCGCTCGGGTGGTTCAGGGCGGCCGAGGCCCGGCTCAAGAAAGCCGAAGCCCCGCAGACCTTAAAGAACGACTCCCTTTTGCATCTCGATTTGCGCTCGGATAACATTTTACTGTCGGCATCGCGAGGACCGCTCTTGATCGATTGGCCTTACGTTTGCGCGGGTCCCGCGGCCGTCGAGCTCGGCTTTTTCGCGGCGAGCATCGCAGGCGAGGGCGGGCCGGGTATCGCGAGCGTGTTCGCGGAGTACGAGCGAATAGCGGCACGCTCGTTTTCGCGCCTCGAGCGGCAGAGCGCGTGCGCGATCGTCGCAGGTTTTCTGGGGCGCAGATTTTTTCTGCCGCCGCTCGCGGATCTTCCGGGGTTGCGGCGCATACAACGGGCGCAGTTCATGCCCGCTCTCGAATGGATGGCCGAGGAGCTCGGCCTCGGCACCCGGGTGCCGCAGTTAAGACAGGAGATTCAGGCGTGAAAGAGCAACCGGTTATTTTCGCGATTCCATCTTACAAGCCGCTGGGGGAGCGCATTGCCAAGCTCACCGGATACAAACAGGGCGAGCTCGAGCTCCAGACGTTTCCTGACGGCGAGAAGTACGTTCGCATTCTCGATAAAATGCAAATGCGCGACGCCGTAGTAATCGGCGGAACGATCAATGACGAGTCGACGCTCGAGCTTTATGATCTGGCCTATGGGCTTGCGGCCGCAGGCTGCCGACAGCTGACGCTGGCCGTGCCTTTCTTCGGCTATTCGACGATGGAGCGGGCGGCCCGGCCCGGCGAAGTCGTAACCGCGAAAGCCCGCGCCCGGCTTTTGTCGTCGATACCCCGCACGCCGCTCGGAAACAAAATCGCACTGCTCGATCTGCATTCGGAGGGCTTGCCGTACTATTTCGAAGACGATGTGACGCCCACGCACCTCTATGCCAAGCCCGTCGTGCTCGAGGCCGTAAAGGAGCTGGGGGGAAAATCCCTCGTGCTCGCGAGCACCGACGCCGGCCGCGCCAAATGGGTGGAGTCGCTCGCCAACGAGGCGGGAGTCGACGCGGCTTTCATCATCAAGCGCAGGCTCAGCGGATCGGCCACGCAGGTGCGCGCCGTGAGCGCCGACGTGAAGGGCCGCGACGTCGTCATTTACGACGACATGATCCGCACGGGCGGCTCCGTCTTAAAGGCGGCCGAGGCGTACAAGGCCGCGGGCGCGCGCGAGATTTCGCTGATCGCGACGCACGGGCTGTTCACCGACGACGCGCTCGCGAAGTTCAAGGCCTCGGGTCTCATCAAACGCGTGGTTTGCACCGACAGCCATCCCAATGCGCTGGCCGCGAATGAACCCGCCTTTCTGAAGATCTCGTCAATCGACGGCGTCTTCGCGCAATTTCTGAAGTCGGTGCACTCGGGCGCGAGTTGAGGCCTGGGGGCGGCCGCATCACGAAAACCAATTGATAGCGCGTCCTAAAACGCGCCCCGGGGCGAACGTTGCCTCGTACGCGTCTGACAGACGGGCGCCGATTTGTCAGGCTCCGGGTTTGACTCAAGCGTGGTGGGACTGCTAACTCCATGGCATGAAAACACTCGCCAGCCTGCTCGTACTCATGGCCCAGTCCGCGGCGCTGGGCGCGGGCTTCGACATCAACGTCTTAACCGCGCTCGCTTCGCAAACGAAGTCCGTCGAAGAGCTGCTCGAGCGGCTACCGGCCGATTACAAACAAAATTACGTACTCGTTTACGACTCCCAGAGCCTGCAAAAGGCGACGCCGCTTCAGCCGCGCGCGATCTTGTACGGCCGGGGCGAAAGCGGGCTCACGCTTTCGTTCTCGACGATCATGCAAGGCGGAGGCAACAGCCAGGCAGTCGAGGCCATGCAGTTCGACCCGCGCGCGCGCCGTTTCGACATGTTCGATATTTCGTATCAAGCGCCCGGCCGCGCGGCTCCCGTGGTGAGCAAGAACCCGAAAATGTGCCTGAGCTGCCACCGCGCCGACGCGCGCCCCAACTGGGCCAAGTTCGATTTGTGGCCGGGCGTTTACGGCAGCGATGCGTTTCTCCGCGAAGACTCCATTGAGCGCAGAGGCTACAGCGCGTTCGCTCAAACGGCGGGCGCGCATCCGCGCTACAAACATCTCGCCGGCATCGAGCCGACCGGGCGCGCCTACTTCGACCGGGCTCCGGCGCGCCGGCTCCAAGAAATTTTCTCGAATCAAAACGACCTTCGGCTCGCGCGGCTCGTGGCCGAGCTCAAGGGCTACGAGAAATTCAAGTACGCCATCGCGGGCGCCGTCGACAACGCGGGCGATATCGAGGGCTATTTTCCCGAGAGCCTCAAAGCGGGCAAGCCGCGATACGCGCAGGTCCTCGAAGACACCTATTCCGCGATCGACGGCTTTCACCGTTACGCGGTCAAGCGCCATATGTCGCTGCTCGATCAGCCCGTCACCGACGCGCAGATTCAGGCGAACCCGAG
>DASUEL010000597.1:0-2586 GCA_036275095.1 Bdellovibrionales bacterium | reverse complement strand
CATTTCACGACTTCTTTTACAAGAACGTAGAGGACCACGACTTCACGACCGTGACCGACGAGCCCAATCCGAAGCCGCCGTTCACGAAGACCCACCGTGTGCACATTCCGATTCGCAAGCTTTTGGCGAACCCGAAATATTTCCCGTCGGTCGAGCGCGGCGACGTCAGCGTGCGTCTGATATACGACAACCCGCTGATCGATCGCGATCCTCGCACGAAGAAACACTATTCGAAGTTCTTTCGTACGCTCAGTTATCTTTCTAAAAAGGCCCGTCAAACGCTTTGGATTTCGACGCCGTACCTGACGTTCGACCGCGAGCTGATGGCGCTCTTTCAAGAGGCGGCGAAACGGGTCGACGTTCGCATTCTGACGAACTCGCTCGAAACCACCGACCGCGGCACGGGGTATTACAAGAGCCAGATCTCGCACTATCCCGCGATGCTCAAAGCCGGCATCCGCGTGTTCGAATGGAAAGGCCATACGGACCTGTACAAGGTGAATCACGAGTGTCCCATCAGCTATTGGCCCGGGCAGATGCTGCATAGCAAACTCGTCGTGGTCGACGGAGCCGTATCGATGGTGGGTTCGAACAACATCAATCGCCGCAGCAAGCTCCTGAATAACGAGGTCATGGTACTCATGAATGACGAGGCGATGTCGGCCCGCGTGTCGAAAATCTTCGAAACCGCGTTCGCCGGCGAAGTGCAGCAGCTCCAGTGCCGCGACGGCAGCCGCCGGAGCCTGCCCGTCGTCGAGGAAATGACCAAAGAAAAAGTCGATCAGCTCTCGCGCAAGCTCGGCGTCAAAGAGCCGGATTGGAATTATTCGTTCGGCGGTTTGTAAGCCGAAGCCGTTAGTTTCGAAAGCCGTTCATAGAGCTGCTCGTCGTAGCCGGGCAGCTCGAGCTTTTTGCCCGTCACGAGCTGAGCCCAAAGCAGGTCGACGGCGGCGGCCACCTCGTCGCCACGCACGATTCGCGCTCCGATATGCTCGGCCTCCACCAAGAGCGGAGTCTTCGGCGGCACCGTCACGAGATCGACGACCGAGCCGCCCTCTTTCAAGAAATTGAAGTATTGCATCTCCTGAAGCAGCTCGTCTTCCTCATTGAACGGCGTGCAATTCACGAGCAAAGAGTGCATGCCGGGCAGCGCAGTAATTCCGCTCTGCGGGACGAACTCGAAGGTCATGTTGAAAAACGAGCGCCGCAGGTCTTTGATGAGCATCTGCCCGCGCTCCTGAAACCGGTCGGCCAAGTTGAACTTCGTGAAGCCGATGCGGCCGAGCGCGGTGATGACCGCGCGAGCCGGGCCAACGGCGCCGACGATCAGTGCGGTGCCGCTCATGTCGACGACCTTCACTTTGTGCGCCAGGCTTTGAATGAATGCGTCGTGTAGAATCGAGCGCGGCCACCAATGACCGTCGGGCGTTTTAGAAAGAGCGTCGATGGCGCGCACGTGCAGAATCGAAGACGTTAGCTCCGCTTTCGGGTCGAACGCCAGCTCGGTGAAAGGGTTGCCGATGAGCAGCTGGTCGAACTTTTGCTTCGCATCGCGAAGGTCAGTGCTGAATGAATCGATACTGCTTTCGATGAAGGAAACTTCATTGTCGACGCCGGCCGCTTTCAGCGCCTCGCTCAGCAGGCTGTATCGCTCTTTTGAAACGGGGTTCGCGATCTCGGCCCACTTCAGAGTCTTCACGACTCGTCCCTGCTCAAGATGGACTTCGCGCTATCGACGTCTTTTGTCATTTGGGATTTGAGCTCGTCGACCGACGAAAATTTCTGCTCGGCACGGAGGCGCTCGACGAACTCCACCCGGACGTCTTCGCCGTAAATGTAGTCGTCAAAATCGAGAATGTACGATTCGACACTGACGGGACCGTCGTCTTGAAAGGTTGGATTGCGGCCGACGTTGGTGGCCGACCGATAACGGCGCCCGCGCACCCACGTCCACGTGGCGTAGACACCGATGGCGGGAAGGCATTCGTTTTGGATGGTGAGATTCGCGGTCGGAAAGCCGAGTTTGCGGCCGCGCTGGTTGCCTTTTTCGACGATTCCTTGAACGTAAAACGGGCGGCCTAGAAGCTCGCGCGCGAGCCGCATTTCTCCAGCGGCGATGGTTTTTCGAATTCGTGTGCTGGAGACGACACCACCTGCGGTCTCGAAGGCCGGAACGACTTCGAGCAGGATGTTGCGCTTATGGGTAATTTCTTCAATTTGGGCGACTCCGCCCTGGCGGTTGGCGCCGAATGAAAAGTCGTAGCCGACAATCAAGCCGCGGGGATTCAGCGGCTCGAAGATGTAGGTCTTCAGGAAGTCCTCGGGCTGAGTTTGTGAGAGCTGGCGCGAAAACGGCTCGATGACGAGCGCGTCGACTCCCAGCGCTTTGAGCTGTTCGCACTGATCTTCGCGGGGAAAGAGCCGTTTGAGCTTGCGCTCCGGAAAGAGCACCTGGACGGGATGAGGCTCGAACGTGAACACGACCGCCCTCGCTGCGTGAGTGCGCGCAACCGTCGTCACCCGTTGGATCAGCTTGCGGTGGCCGAGGTGGACGCCGTCGAAATTGCCGATGGTTACGATGGTGGG